>QMZU01000082.1 GCA_003663345.1 Candidatus Aenigmatarchaeota archaeon
ATAGAGTTTATGACCGAGCTATCAAGCTGTCTCATAAACTCTTTCAATCGGTAGGCACTCTGATGAGCGAACTCGCTTGGAATAGCGGCGTGGTCTACTAACTGTCTCCTTCGGGTAATGGTGATACCATAACCCATTGTAGTGAGATAGTTGTAGGCCGAAGTTCGCTCTTGAGACCAGTCTTCCTTGTTTGGCTCCCAACCTTCCTGTTTCGTATGGGCGATAATCATTATTGTTGCTCCATCAGAGTGAGTCTCGGCGTCGGTAGAACCATAACCTCGTTCAACTGTCAGGGTATCGTCAGAAACAGCAGTAACTCTACACATTTCTGTTTTACCCTTCTCGTTGAACTTGAAAATGGTTCCCACTTTGAACCTGCTACCCTGACCAGTTGCCACATTTACAGTGGTAGAAGAAGCGTCCAAATCACCGTTTAAAGTAGCGGTGTTTGGATTTAACTTGTCTTCTACCCACTTGTGTGTCAACTGAGTAGCAGTAAAGTGACCAACGCCAACACGAGAAATCAAGGCAGTATTATCGGTTCTAATCACCTCAGCCAACTCCTCTGACAAATCTAACTTCTTAACACCTGCTGGAATGCTATAGGCTGCTAATCCAGAAGCTGCACTTAAAGCCATAGTCGTTTTCGGGAGGGACTATTTTTCTGGCGACCTTTCGTTATCTTTGTTTCAGGCGTGCTAAAATTGCCTCCTCGATATTTCCCTTCTTTAGGGCTTCTCGCCTCCTGACTTCTTCGTCGGGGAGACGATTTTCGGGAGGCTGAACGGCTCCTGCCTCTATTTTCTTTTGTTCAGTCGCCTTTTCGGCGGCTGGTTTTTGGGCTTCTAAATCCATAAGACGTTTCTCAATTTTCTCTTGAATTTGCTCAACTGCGTCTTCTACATCGACTGCCTCTTCCACTAACGCCATTGGATTAGTCAATAAGACCTCTTTAAGGGTAGGATCTTGGTCCACGACTTTCTGGTAATTGGGGTTGCGTAACAGCAACTCTGCTATCCTCCCTTTTACTATAGCCTTATTGACCGCCTCCTCTGGCTCAGTAGAGAGAGGCTCTTCCTCGCTTACTCGCCCTTCTCTAATTTTTTTAAGTTCTTTTTCTAATTTCAGGCGGGCTTTCCGCTCTTCTCTTGCCTTCTTATCTGCAATAGACTGCATATTCCTTGCGTGTTCTATCTCTTTGCGGAGCCGCTCTATTTCTGCTTGGAGTTCTGCCACTTTTTGAGAGGAGGTTACTCCTTCCTCCTCTGTTTGAGTCTGTGGAGTGCTTTCTCCGCCCTCCTGAGGAGTGGCTTCCCCAGTATCCGCCTGTTGAGGAGTTTCTTCCTCAACTTCAGATGGGGCTGGAGTAGCGTCTCCTTTTGTATCAGCCATATTTTTATTGTGTCTTAATTGCGACCTTTAATTTATTTTATCAATTTCATAAATTGAAGTCAATCCAAGTGAATGCTTAACCAAATACCAAGCCAATAATATAAAACCAGCCACCCTATTGAGATGAAGAGTCCAACAATAATATCTATGATTGTTCTACAAACCCTCATAAGGCAAAATTAGGGGTTTTTTCTTTTTAAGCCTTTCTTTAGCCTTTTTCTCATAATAACGCCTTAAAGCATTTTCTTCCCGCCTCTTTTTCTGAAAATACCAATAACGGCTTCTAATTTCGTCGTAAGGATAAGCCTTGATTCCTAAAACAATATCAAGAATTTTATGCACCGTCGCCACATCTTCTCTTGAAAGTCGCCTTTTGTATCCCCAGAACCTTAAACTATCCAAAAGTTCTTGTTTAATAGTTTCTCTTAACTTAATCTCACCAGGGAGATCGGGGTCAACAATATTTCTTCCCCTAAACAGATTATAATTCATTAAAGATTCGAAAGGAATTTTTAGTGCTGGGTGTAAATTTGCAAACCACGCTCTAATAACGTCAGGGTCTTTTAGGTTCAAGTATGCTAAATCCTGAAACGCAAGATCAACATTGATATAAACAGGATTGCCTTCTTTTTCCTGTGGGACTCGAACAAATAATTCTCTTTCCTGCATCCAATCTGGTAGATATTTTTCATCTGGTGGGGGAGTTAAGCTTTCTATAGCGTGCTGAGCCTTCTTAATTTTAGCGAACTTTCCTGGCTGTTTTACCAATTGCTCCAATTGTAGCGGGATATTTTTCCTGAGCCAGGTGTAGAAAGGTATAACACTGCGCATTGTTTGTTTCTCGAATCTGGTTAAATCGCCATAATCAAAGAGAAACTTTTTAACTGTTCTGGCGGCTGTATGAATATCATCTCCTTTTGCTAAACGATGTAGGAAGAGCGCTAAACGGGCATTGTTTTCTACAGCCGAACCAACTGCTCTTGGCTTCTCAATTAACGCTTCCCGCGCTGTTCTGCCCACTACTCCTCCTACTTTTCCTGCTCTTCTTAACAACTCTTTCTCGTAACCCTCTCCAATCTCTCGCATATACCACCCCGTTAAAATATCTGTTTGCCTTGCAATTTTATATAATTCTGACGCTTTCATTTTCTTTTTACCAATCTTTATCACAAAATCTTCGGGGTCTTTCCCTAATCTTTTCAAAAAGCCATATTTTTGGATTTTCCATGCATCTACAAAGCGGGGGAGGTCTTGGGGTCCCATTCCTGCTAAATAACAAAGCCATAAGTTAGAGGTTGCGTTTCTTGCGTGAAAAGCAGGAAACCAAGCAGTTACAGATGCTTTCCAAAAACTGGTAACCTGATTGAAAAATTCTCTCGCAGGGCTTAATTGGCGAACTAAATAAGGAGAGGAGGCATTTAATAAGTCGGCTATTTCTTTAGGGATTAAATATGCTGGCAAGTCTTCGGTTATTTTAAGGGCTTTGCCCAACGATGTAGAGTGAATCATTTTCAAAACTTCCCCGCTTGACCAATCACGAATGTTTTCTAATTTATCTAAAATGTTAATTGCTTTACGAATAAGTTTCTGTTGCGAAATAGGGCGGCGAGAAAAATATAAAGGATAAAATCTTGCTATAGCACGGGGCATATAAATAGCGTATCCTTCAGGCAATTTCTTTGCTCCTTTAAGGTATTGTCTATATACTTTTTTGTTTATTTTGATTCCAACCGTATTAACTAAACGCTGGATATAATCATCGAGAGCTAAAAGGTTTTGTGAATAAGCATACCGAATTGAGAAAGCAACTGCTGCGTCCTCAATTGGTGTTGCGCCAACCTTTTTCAAATCATCTAAAGTTTCGAAGTATCTTATTTTGCCGCTTTTAGTAATTCCAATAATTGGCGCTGTTCCCTTTTTGCCCAATACTTTCTCTATTGGGTAGTGAGGAACATATTCGAATTTCTTGCCCCTGAATTTACGCAACACCCCCGCCCTCATCTCTGGAGCAGTAATATGAGTATCTGCCCACTCTTTTAATTCTCTGGCTGCTTTACGCAATGGAAGGGGTAATTTAGAAATCTGGCGTTTCTCAATAGCGTTAATAATTTTTTCTCGGTCTGCCACCTTTGGAACTTTCCTAACAAATTGCTCAAAGAATTCTCGTGCCTGCGCTTGTCCTAATTTTATGCGTCGTAAATAATGTTGGCGGTATAAAGCAAGCAAATTTTTCTGAAGAGGCGTTAAATCCTTTGCGTGTTTAATAATAAACTCATCTCCAATAAATGCTTCGCCGACCCATCGCATTGGTTTGGTGCGCATCAAAACAGCCTTTCCTTTGCCTAATTTTTTGAACATCGGAACTGTAACATTAGACAGTATAGGAACTTTCTTGCCAAAAATGCGTAAAGCGGGTTGGGCAATATATTTTTGGGGATTGCGGAACGCTTTTCTTAATACTGCTTCTTCTATTGCTTCTCGTGCTAATTCTTCGGCTAATTCTCTTGAGCCGACTTCAGCTGTATATTTTGAAATCATTTTAGGCAAATTCTTTTTCAACGACTCTTCCAACATCTCTTTACCTGCCTTTGACAGGGTAGTTAATCCTAATTTAGTTCCCTGCCCTACGCCGAAAGTAAGCCAATTTATTGGATCAAGACTCGCATCTAAGACGAAACCTGCAATAGCTCGTATGTATTTATTTCTC
>QMZU01000083.1 GCA_003663345.1 Candidatus Aenigmatarchaeota archaeon
CTTCACTACTACAGTCACCTCCATACGGAACCATACCAGAGGTCGAATAGGAGTTCGATACGTACTCCGGCTTCACTATCCACCTCAATCCACATTTCCTACACTTGTAGACGCAGTAGACCTCAGTGCTGGCGGTAGTCTCTACCCATCTCTCAAAGACCCACTCGTGTTCACACCCGCTCTCTTGCTTCTCCTCGCTGTCGTCAGACCGTAGCCACTTTATGGCCTCCTCTACACTTTTGAAGACGTAGCACCTACCCTCCCTTATCGCTTTAAGACACTCCTCTATGTCCCTCTCCTCAGCTTCACTCAGCCTTGGACTTCTCACCCTTCTTCACCCCCTCCTTCAGTTTCCTAAGTTCCTCGACCTGACGTTCGAGGTCTCTGACCCTGGCTTCTAAAGCCTGTAGTCTCTGCAGTACCCTGAACGCTATGAAGTCGTTGATGTCTGCGATGTCCTGCAGAGTCGTTATCGCACTCTTGATACGGTCTGCCTGACGCTGAAACGCTACGACAAGCCTCTGGTCTTCCTCACTAAGCCTAACAGAAGGCCCACTCACCTCTCCTCTCACCTCCCCTCAACTCCTCTCCTCGTGTAAAAATGAGGAACGCGTGCTTAATAAAGGGTCTACATGTACTCGTCCCACTTCGCGTACACGTGTGCCAACCTCAGGCTACCCCTGGGATAGACGGTTATCGAACACGTGGTGAGCCATCCCATCTCGCCCAGCCTGACGACGTACCGTCCCGTCGGCTGTCCGTTCTCATCCAGCTCCTGAAAGGCGTCCACGAACTGGCTGTGAGGACTGAGGTTCGCCAACTCGTCGTAAGACATATGGAGCCTCGGGACGTTATCCGTCTCAATCAACAATTCGAAGTTCTTTCCCTCAGCCTTCAACACGAACTCGTTCAGCTTGCCTCTACACCTGCTGTACAACAGTTCGCTGGGTCCTTCAATCAGCCTGTTCCTCAAGTCGAGGACGCGAGAAACTGGACGGGGGACTTTGACGCCTTCGGAAACGGCTTCCCCAACCCGTCTACCCAACTCGTCTGCGAACTCCTCAGCCAGCAACAGTCCAAAAGGAAGCCCCATCCTCTCAGCTATCTTCTTCAGCTTCTCCGCAACTTCTTCCAGGTCTTCACGTCTTACAACGTCAGCCACTCCAGCAACCCCCTCGCCAAATAATATATGGTTCTGGACGCCATGAATAGCTTTGGCCTCTGTTTCAGCAGGTAGGCTGAGACGTGACGTATTGAAGGCGCTCCCCTGTAGGACGACAGACGCTTCACAGCGTCGTCAAGCTCAGCGTCGGAGAGTCCGTAAAAGACCTGTTTGAGCCTGTATCTGAACGCGTTTCTCCGCCGTATGCTTTTCGTTAAAGCGTTAAACTTCCCGAGGCTTCCTTTAAAGAGCGCCTTAGCCAGCAATTTGCCCGATGCGTAGGCTCCTGCTATACCCTCTCCCGTCAGCGGGTCGCAGAATCCTCCGGCGTCTCCCAGCAAGGCGTATCTGCCCCATGCCACTTTCCTAGGAGGCTTGAACGCTGCAACCGGCTTGTAGCCGAATCTTTCCACTTCTTCGACTTGAAGGTAAGTCAGAAATTCCTCCAGCAGTTTCTTGGGGTTAATCTTCATCGAAAGCGGCGCTCCAAGCCCGACGTGGAAACGACGTCCGTACGGGAAGACCCAAGCATAGCATCTGGGCGCGAACCTGCTTCCGAGGAACAGGCCGATTGTGTCGTGAGGCCAATCTATAAGACAGGTTGCTTGAGCACACGCGTAGACGTCGTCCAGCGGATACTGGTAGAAGCTGTATGTGAATCTGCTGATTCCCGAGGCAACCGCGACATAGCTGTCTGCAGGAGGACGCCTTACTTGAACTCCGCACACTATCTCTCCTCCCAACCTCTCAACCCGCCTCGCTAAGTCACGTTCAAAGCGCTCTCGGTCGATTATGAAGCAGTAAGGTTCCCGCCAGGTCAGCTTACAACAGTGTCCGCTTGGAGAGTGTATCCACAAACTTCTCACCTCATTCAGCACGTACTTTTCGTAAGTCTTGAACGACATTCCAAACCGCTCGCCCGTCCTCTTTATCACTCCACAGGCGCAGACCACACGCGGTATCACCCTTTTCCGTTCGTAGACGACGACGTCGAACTCTGTCTGGTACAGAATGTGGTAGGCTGCACTCAGTCCCGCTAAACCGGCGCCTACAACGACGATTTTACTACGTTTAAAATTCATACCCCCAGGAGCCTCCATAGGAGCCTGCGGGCCAGACATCTAAGACGAGTCGCAATCGGGCCTCGGAGCAAAGGCTGTCTGACGAACGTATGGACTCCGAACAGCTCGTTGATGGTTCCGGAGGCCACTCTGGTCTTTATACCCCTACTGCTCAACTCGGCTTCCGCGATCGGGCCGAAGCTTCCTGCAACCACCTCGTCAGGACTGTACCTCGCCACGAACTCAGCTGCCTTGGGACCAGCCGGCATGGCGTGGGTGTGAGGGTTCTCGACTACTTCAATCACCCTGCCGTCTTCTACGACTGCGTAGTACGGCGCTCTCGCGAAGACCGGCGAGACGCTTCTCCTGTCTTCAGACAGGGCTACTACAACCCTCATACCACCTACACCTTAATCTTACCACATGACCCCACCATGCCCTGCCATGCCTCGCCACACCTGGCCAGACCCTGCCATACCCTGCCTCGCCACGCCTTACCTCGCCTCGAACCAGATATTCTACGTTGTTTCCTGCTTAACAAACTTTACTACTTCGAAAAGGCCGAACTCGGGCCTGAAGTCGCCCAGCCCATACCACTTCCCAGCGTCTACGAGTATCTTCTTCAGCGTCTCAGCATGCACGACCGTCGGGTCCTTGTTTATGATGGAGAACTCTAACGCCCACTTGTCAAACCTCGGCCTTGCACGAAGTATACGGCTTCCCTGAACCACTACAGGCCTTATGTCTACCACGTAGTCGTTGTCCGTAGCTAATCTCCAGTTACCCGGTTTCTCCCCGTCTGGAACCAGCAACGGCACGTACGGGAAAGGTTCTATATCCAGCGCGGCTTTTATCATAGCTTTGAAAGTACAGCGCCTACCTGAGACCCTATAATTAGCCCCGGCGTCCCTTATACAGGCCTTGATGTTCACCGCCGGAATTACTATACGTCCTTCATCATCTCTGTAGAGGTAGCTCCTCGCTTCGACTTCAGGCTCTAAGTGCTCTCCACGTCTACGCTGAGGCTTATCTCCCAACCCTGTAGGCGCGTGCATCAGAAGCGGCCTAGTTCCCTTAACGATTACGTGGTACCGCTCAACCACTCTTCTTCACCTCCTTCCACGGTGGAAGCCATTTTCCGCAGAATGGGCATTTCTTCGGTTTCTCGACCCTTTCTTTCCACTCATACCCGCAGTACGGACACTTCATCTACATCACCATCATCTACATCATAAACAACAACATTTATAAACCTAACCTCCGTCATAGAATAAACGACGTGGCCGGGCAAGTCGTGGCTAGGCAGGGCATGGCGTGGCCGGGTGAGGCGAGGTTAGATGGGGTAGGGCATGGCATGGCGAGGCATGGCACGGTGAGGCGTGGCGAGGTAGGGTAAAGTAAATCAAGCTTCTAATTCAACAATTTCAACGATGCGACCTTCTTTATCTCTGATTATGCTGTAAATTTTCTTTGTAGGCTTCCTCGGCGCTGCGGTAGGTGCAGCCCTGCTCCTTATCGAGTAGATTATGGCGAGTATGAGGTTGACCAGGGGCCAGGGCCAGATTCCAAGCGGCCCTCGAAACCAGGGGAACTCCTGACCGCCGCTCTCCACTACTTCCACTTTCTCCTCTCTGAGCTGAGGGAGGCGTGATGGAGGACCTGTCAGAAGCCTGAGCCTCTGCTTTCGTTCAGACATACCCCGTAATAATTTGGGTGCAAAAGATAAAAAAGGATTTTATTCTTCCCACCATATGAACCTGCAGGAAAAGTCTTCTGCTGACGCACTCTGGTTCACTATCTCCACTAGGAGCGCATAGTCTTCAGGCACCCTCAGGTTTATGTCAACGCCGATGACCCC
>QMZU01000084.1 GCA_003663345.1 Candidatus Aenigmatarchaeota archaeon
ATCTATTCTTAATCTCGAAATTGTGAAAATATAGATATTCCCTGAAGCTTAATGGAAAAAGCAGGTAACTTAAACTCCTCCCCCTCAACTGGGTTGCCACTTCCTTGCTCAGCAATTTTGAACTTGAGCCCGAAACGATTACTCTATATCCGCTATCCAACAAACTTCTTACCAATGTTTCCCACATCTCTATTCTTTGAACCTCATCAAGCAACATATTTTTAACTTTGGTTCCGAACATTTCCTCAAATATGGGAATGATTTCAAAGAATTCTCTCTGTTCTAAATCCTTAAGTGCCGCATGCTCCAAATCGAAATAAATAGAGTCTCTGTTTTCCTTCAAGAATTTCAGGAGATAATATGTTTTTCCGGCCCTTCTCGGTCCGATTATGGCGATGGCCCTCCCTTTTATAAAAGATATGGATAGCTCCCTTTCTTTTATTTCCTCTTTTTCAAGCCTTTCGAACAATTTCTCAAAATATTCTATTACAAATGCTTCGTCAAACATATACTAAATTTAGGAAAAATTATTTAAAAAGTTTACTATATTTAGGAAATTTTTATTTAACATTCGGCATCCTGCCCAAAATCTCTTTTCTATATGATGTCAAGGTTCTATTGAGCAGACAGGGATATTTCTCGCTGAACATCTAATCCTAACTCCAATTGCAACCAATGCACAAAATTTGGATCTAAACCTCCAATAAAAGAAAATATAAAGTATTGTGATAAATGTGGGGAACAATCGCAAAGATAGATATTATAAATGTAAAAACGAATTTTGGATGTAAATATTTGATGTAATTAGTATCTCTGTATCATAAAGCTTATCAATCCATATGTTCCATATGTAAATATGGCAAAGAAGAATACCCTTCTGTATCTGGATGAGGACCTTGTCAGAATGGCCAAGCGTATGAAGGTCAATATCTCGGAGCTGGCTGAGAATGCTCTCAGGGAAAAACTTCTCCCCCTTCTCTCTTCCAGCGATAGAATACTCTTTGATATCGACTCCTATTTGAATGAACTGGAGAAGCTCGGTGATTGCTTTTTCCTGTCCTTTCCTGTAAAGAAGGTGGAACTGAAAAACATCGGCCCTCTTGATTCCTTCTCATCAGATTTCAGCTCTGGTATCAACATAATCAAAGGTCCTGCTGGAAGCGGGAAAACGACTCTTCTCAGGTCAATAGTAAGGGTCTTTGGAATCTCTGCACCAGGAGGAACAGTTACACTCAAGGATGGGAAGAGTAGGGGTTACATCAAGGTTCTGGTTCGTGAAGGTGAAGGTGTTTTCAGGGTTAGTAGGAGCGGGATTGAAAGGGATGTCGGGTCTCTGCTGTTGGACGATCCGACAAGGATGCTTCCAAGTGATAAGGCAAAGACCTTCATCAAGAAGCTCAAAGGGATGTATCCGGGACAGATAATAATGACCATGGACCGGGATATGGATATACCCAACTCAAAAGTTATCGATATTTCAGATGTTTTATATTAATAATAGAAAACTTTTTAAATAAGTTTTATATTAATAATATTATGGTTCCCAAGAATTTGATAAAGGAGGTTATACTCGAACAGAGAGAGGAGATGAAAGAGATATTCAGAATTGAGAGAATAATTGAAAGGGAAGGCAGGGAAGGGGCAACAGAATATCTAAAATTTCCCAACATCCTTGCTATTCTGGGACCGAGAAGGGCTGGTAAATCCATCTTCTCCTGGCAACTTTTCCAGAACAGGGATTTTGGTTACATAAATTTTGATGATGAAAGATTGCTGGAACTCCCACCTCTTGATCTGAACAAGGTTCTTGAGGTTTTTTATGAAATTTATGGAAGGAATCTGGAGTGCATAGTACTGGATGAGCCACATAATGTTAAAGGCTGGGAGCTCTTTGCCAACAGGTTGAAAAGAACCAAGAGGGTTGTGGTTACAGGCAGTAATTCAAAGCTTCTCTCCGGGGAGCTGGCAACCCACCTTACAGGCAGACATATTTCATTCACACTATTTCCATTCAGTTTTACAGAGATGTTGAGGTTCTCTGATGTGAATTTGGAGGGGATGACCACAATAACCAGAGCAGAGGTATCCGGATACCTGAATGATTTTATTGAGAATGGCGGTTTTCCGGAACGGTTCAAATTTGGAAAGAGAATCCTCAGAGAAATTTACAGTGATATAGTTACAAAGGATGTTTTGAGAAGAGGAAAGATAAAGAAGGATATTGAGTTCAGGAAGGTCGTAAATTTTTTAATCAGTAATTTTTCAAAGGAGTTCAGTTACAGGTCTATGAAGAGGTTTGTTTCTGTAAAGCATGATTCAACACTATCCAAATGGGTTGAGATGCTGAAGGATGTTTATCTGATTTTTCCCATAGAGAGGTTTTCGTTTAGATTAAAGGTGCCTGTTATAGCGCCAAAGAAGGTCTACTGTATAGACACCGGTATGATCAATGCTGTTGGATTCAGAGTCTCCGAAAATATGGGAAGATTGATGGAAAATCTTGTATGTATAGAACTGTTGAGAAGAAGAAATTACTGGTATGGAAGTCAGGATATTTTTTACTGGAAGGATAGTCAACACCGGGAGGTTGACTTTGTGGTCAAGGAGGGTGAAGGAATAAAAGAACTGATTCAGGTGACCTATGCTGATGGAATGGATGAAATAGACAGGAGGGAAATAAAAGCTCTGCTCAAATCAAGCAAAGATTTGAAGTGTAAAAATTTGCTCGTCATAACATGGGATTATGAGGATGAGCAAAGCCAAGAAGGCAGAAAGATAAGGTTCGTGCCTCTCTGGAAATGGTTGCTTCTGAATCCCGTAGGTTCAGGAAACTATTAAAAAGCTTCCCTTCAAATAATTCGTCTATGAAAGCAGGTAGTGTTGTGAAAATAAGCTACACCGGAAGGGTGAAGGAAACCGGCGAGGTTTTTGACACAACCGATGAGAGCGTTGCGAGGAGTGAAGGTGCCTACAACCCCAGAGTCAAGTACGGGCCGGTTGGGGTGGTGGTTGGTGCCGGTCATGTTATAAAGGGGCTTGACAGAGCGCTGGAAGAGATGGAAAGCGGTGAGGAAAGGGAATTGGAGATCAAACCTGAGGATGGTTTCGGTGAGAGAAAGGGTGATTTGATTCAAACATTCTCCGAGAGGGAGTTCAGAAAACAGAACATCACACCGTATCCCGGCATGAGGATCACTGTGAATAATATGATGGGAAGGGTTCTCTCTGTGAACTCCGGGCGTGTGAGGGTGGACTTTAACCATCCGCTCGCTGGAAAGGTCCTTGTTTATAAACTGAAAATAGAAGAGGAGGTCACAGACGACAGGGATAAATGTAAGGTGATAGCATCCTTTTACACAGGAAAGGACCATGATGTTGAGATAAAGGATGGGAAGGTAAGGATAAAGGGTGTTCCGGAACCTTTAAGAGATAGAGTATCAGAAGAGATAAAGAGGTATGTTGGTGTTAAGGATGTCGAGTTCGAAGATGAAGATAAAGATAAAACTGAAAAGAAGTGATGTTCTCGGGATAATTCTGATTCTCGTGATACTCGGATTGCTCTTCTCAATATCAATAGCAGGGAAGAAGGACCTCATGGATTGTTGCAAAAAAATGGTTTACGAGAAGGGCTGTGAGGCGGAGATAGAGGACTTCTCCTGTGGTGAAAAGACTCTGGGAGAGCTGGCAAGGGAGAAGGGATATGAGAATGCTTATTATGCCTGTGGGTGCATAACAGGTCTGGTGGATGTATGATAGAGATCAGGGTAAGGGTCACGGAGGATTTTGCCAAAAGGCTGATATCCACATGTAAGGTTCTGGGATCCTGGGACGTGACCGACATATATTACAAACCAAAGAGTATGGACTGGAAACCGAATGAAACAACGATGAGGATAAGGTTCAGGAGGAATGGAGATTCTGAGATAATATTTGACAAGGTCAAACATGTGCTGACGGAAAAGGGTTACACAGTCAAGAGGTCACTGTTCGGTGGAAAGGTGAAGATATTCTCAGGTTCATTTGAGGACTGTAAAAGGATTCTCGAGGACTGGGGTTTTGAGGAGTTGTTTTC
>QMZU01000085.1 GCA_003663345.1 Candidatus Aenigmatarchaeota archaeon
CCGCTGTACCATTCCCGCCAGAGTGAATCCATCTCTCTGTTCCATGAAATGGTGGCTTCCAATTTCTCAAGGTCACAATATTTTTCAAGAGTTCCCGGGTCGCTCTCAAGCAACTTCTCAAAGAAAGAGACCAACTCCTCTCTACTCTTTTTCCCGAAGGATAAATCCATCACCTGTCATATTTATCCACCTCACTTCATTGTTTCAGGAGATTATGTGACCGTTGCTTTAAATACTTTTCAATTCAAGATTAAAACAGGTGGAATGAATGAAATGGATTTTTTCTGTTCTGTTGGCGGCTCTGCTCCTGTTGTCAGTCACGGCAGTGGCGATAACCATCCCGATAACCACTCCAATAATCATCCCGGCTTCTGAAAAAGCTGTAGATAGGTCAAACGCTGACGCTTCACCAGTCATAGATAAAACCGGTGGCAATGACGGTGACAGCAGACTGAAACTCCGCCCACCAGGTCTTGAAAAGATAGTTTTCATACACTACAAAAAAGGTTACGCAAAGCCACCGTGGGCGGGCGGAAAGAAGGAGAACAAGTGCTACGATTTCCTCGGGAAGGGTGTCAAGTGGAAAACATTGCCAATCAATTACGTGATCGATCCAGACAATTCCGGTCTCGCAGAGGATTTCGTTACAACAGCCATCAGCGCAGCAACCAGTGAATGGGACTCTCATACCAGTACACAGCTTTTCGGTACCTATTCTGTTGTCCACGACGCGACCTGGGACAGTGATGCACCTGATGGCAGGAACGAGTACCTCTTCGGCGATTACCCTGACGACAATGTCATCGCTGTGACAGTGGTGTGGGGTTACTTCTATGGACCGCCCCAGACCCGGGAGATAACAGAGTACGATGTATTATTCAACACCCGCTTCCCGTGGGGGAATGGCGATGTTGATTCAACAGTGATGGATCTGCAGAACATAGCAACGCACGAAACCGGTCACGGTCTTGGGCTTGATGACCTCTACGACACTGCCTGTTCAGAGGAAACCATGTATGGTTACTCTGAGTACGGTGAAACAACGAAGAGGACTTTGAACACCGGAGATATTATGGGAATACAGGAGCTGTACGGAGCCTGATTCTTTTCTTTTTCATTATTTTGTTTCAAAGTCTTATTGAACAAAAATTTTAAATATTATTCAATATATTAAACAAATTATGAAAAAAGATATAGTGCCGGTAATTGCAAGGCAGAAGGAGGAGGTCAAGGAGAGGTTGAACAGAAGAATTGTGGAAAGGGATATATCTTCGAAAATAGGCGGGTATTTGGAAAAAAATATTATCAAAGTTGTTACAGGTGTCAGAAGAAGTGGAAAATCGTTTTTGTCCATGCTTTTGTTAAGGAACAGGAATTTTGGGTATGTTAATTTTGATGAGAAGGAACTCATAGATGTGAGGCTCGATGACCTCCTCTCTGGAATAATTGAAATTTATGGAAAGGTTGGGTTTCTGCTCATGGATGAGATTCAGAATGTAAAGGGCTGGGAGCTCTGGATAAACAGTTTACAGAGAAGAGGTTACAACCTTGTTGTTACTGGTTCCAACGCAAGACTTTTGAGTAAAGAACTGGCAACACATCTAACGGGTCGGTATGTGGAATTTGAAAATTTTCCTTTCAGTTTTGTGGAATATTTGAGATGGAGGGGAATTGAACCCACAAATCTGCATTCCAAGGAGAAGGAGGGGGAACTGAAGAATGCTCTGAGAGAATATATGAAGAAAGGAGGATTCCCCGAGTATCTTGTGGAAAACCTGAGTAGTGATTATTTGAGAACCCTCTTCGATTCCATAATATACTCAGATATAGTGAAAAGATGGAAGGTCAGATATCCTACAAAGATAGAGGATGTCGCAAGGTACCTGCTCTCCACATTTTCAAGAGAGTATTCGGCAACAAAGTTAAAGAATATCTTGGGGCTCAGGAGCACCTTTACCGTTCTGAATTACATAAAATACATAGAGGAGGCATTCCTGCTCTTTTCTCTGGAAAGGTTCTCCTTCAAGCAGAAAGAATTTTTGAAAGCTCCGAAAAAGGTCTATTCCGTAGACCTGGGTTTGTCCAATCTGATTTCAACAAGACTGACAGAAGATTCGGGTTTGATGATGGAGAATCTCGTTTTCCTTGATTTAAAAAGGGATGGTTTAACGGAGAACAAAGAAATCTTTTACTTTAAAAGTAATGAAGGGGAGGTTGATTTTGTCATAAAGGAGGGCATGAAAATAAAAAAGTTGATTCAAGTCACCCATGCCTCTGCAAGGGACGAGATTGAGAGGAGAGAGATTAAGACGTTGCTAAAACTGGGAAAAGAATTGAAATGCAAGGATTTGATATGTATAACATGGGATTATGAGGCTGAAGAAAAAAATGGTAGAAATACCATCAGATTCATTCCGTTGTGGAAATGGCTTTTAAAGTTATAAATTCTGCTGTGGCGCTCACCTCAGATGTATCTCCACGATATCTCCATCTTTCAGCACGTGGTCCAGACCCACCTTCTCTCCCGGGAACTTGGCTGATGGCCCGAATATTCTCGCGAACCTGAAGTACTCCACGAAACCCTTGTGAATCCTTCTGGCCACATCCTCCACGGTCGAACCCTTTTTGAGCGTTAGAGGTTTCTTCTCCGGCTTCTTCCCGGGATTCTTGGTATATATCCTCATCAGACCCAGTTCCTTCCAGACCTTTTCTGGAACATCCTCCTCATCGCTTCTGATGTAGATACTCCTTCTGTCGATCAAATTCTCCTCAAGAACCCTTTTCAACTCTTCCTTCTGTTCCTCCTCATCTCTTCTCGGGTCAAGGAGAAGTATGATCATATCCGAGTTCTGGGCAACGTTCAGTACCTCAGGTGTAAATGTGGACGGTATCTCCACCATCTGTATCTTCACATCATGATAATCCATCACTCCGACCTCGGGTTTGGTCGTTGTATATGGATAATCCGCTATCTTCGGTTTTGCACCGGTCCATTTCCTGAGAAAGGTGCTCTTCCCTGAGTTCGGAAGACCGATTATGGTCACCTGCGCTGCACCGCGCTTCGGAACCGAGATGCTCTTCCTGCTTCTGACCGGTCCTTTCTTCTCCTTCAACCTTGCCATCTGTTTCTTCAACTGCGCCCTGAGGTTTTCACAGCCCTTGTGTGTTGGAGTCACCGAAAGGAGCTCCTTGAGCTTCTTTATCTTCTCTTCTCTGGTTTTTGCTTCATCGTATTCCCTCTTGACCTTGTACCACTCGGCCGGAAGGTTGGCCGGCATAAATAAAAAGGAAATTCCAACCTTTAAGAATCTTTTCCAATCTCCAGGAGCAGCAGTTCCTCCCAGGGAATCTTTTCTTTTCTCCTTATCCTCACGGAGAAACCGTTTCTCTTGAAAATTTTGATAACCTCTTCCGGACCGGTGAGGGAGCTGATGATGAGGTAGATTTTTCCACTCTCTTTGAGGTGCGCACCAGCAACGGCCGCGAACCTCTCTATAACCTCCCTGCCCGTCAATCCACCTATCAGTGCATCTCTCTCTTTCAGATAAGCATCACTCCTGTCCGCCGGGAGATATGGAGGATTGAAAAGTATCACATCAAACTTTCCGATCACATTCTCGAACAGATCACTCACGATGAATTCAACATTTTGTATTCTGTTGAGGACAGCGTTCTTTTTAGCGGTCTCAATCGCTTCAGGGTTGATGTCAGCGCCCATGACCCTCTTGGCCCTTCTACCGGCAACCAGAGCAATTGCTCCAGAACCGGTTCCCATATCCAGAACATCCGAACCCTCGGGTATCTCCATACCCTCTGCAAGAAGGAGTGAATCTTCCCGCGGCTCGTAGACACCTTCTGGTATCTCCAGTTCTAACCCAAGAAAGAATGATTTGGGCATGAGAATATTTACCAAGAGAAAATTGAAGAAATTAACTCAGAAATCCGAGTGTTAACCGTTAACTTTAAATACTTTATCTTACAAATAACAGGGAAACGGTTGTGGGGAACGCTTTCGGACTTTCTCAGAAAACCTCCTTGGGGTTTGTTCCCACAACCCGTTCCCTCCTATTC
>QMZU01000086.1 GCA_003663345.1 Candidatus Aenigmatarchaeota archaeon
ATGAACGGTGTATGTGCAAGCACTATATCGATATTTTTCACATGCTCGGTGATTCTGTGAAGATTCTCATCGAGCATGTCCGCATCTGCCAGATATAGGAGACTCTTTTTACCATCCTTTACAAGTATACTTGACGATAATGTGTTACTGTGAGCAGTATCAGCAATAACGACCTTGACCTTCTCATTCAATCTGATCCATGTCATTGGTTTGATAGAGATGACCTCAACGGATTCACAAGATAGTAGATTTTGAAATGAATGGTAAACCGACTCTCTGATATTTTTACATTTATTGGAAATAAACTCTTCATGGAGATGGAATGGAATCAATAATTTCAGTTTTTTGTTCTCATATCCATTTGCACAACCAACAACCAATGCTTGCCTTAAATCATTCAAACCACCAGTGTGGTCATAATGAATATGAGATATGTAAAGATAATCTATCAACTTACCATAATCTATCAACTGCTCCCTCAAGTCCGGAGAGGCTTCCAGCCAAAGGTTGATCCCAGATGTTTCAATTACGTACCCTGCACGTCTCCTCCTCTCACCTGACTTGCATAATCTGCAGTTGCAAAAGGGAACAGGTATACCCTCACTTCCACCAGATCCGAAGACGAGCAGATTCATAATTTTTGTTTATCTGTGATTTTAAATAAAGTTTCACTAAACCAGAATCTCAAGATGAACATCCATACTGTCCTTGACCCAGAGGTTCGCGTAACCACTTAACCTTTCATCGATTTCAAATGTTCTCTCAACAATCCCGTTCGGGGTTGTGATGTTTATCGAAACCGTGCCGAAAGAACTGAAGGTTGAATTATATACATCCCTTCCTATATTGATATCAAAATTATCCGAGCCTATCGTAACGGTCCCAGTTATATTTGAACCATAGATATTCACCAGCCCCCACCTTCTTTCAGGGGTGAATATGAATCCGAAACCCTCCAAATCCATATCCTGACTCTTTAGCAGAATCCTCTCAGAATCCAGGTATGTGTAAAGATATCTCTCCGGCTCTGTGGAATTGAAATATGAAACGGATAGAGCATGACCAAATTCGTTTTTCAGGTTATCCACCACCAGAGACTCTCCACTTTCAAAACCAACCACAATAAGATTCTCCGGTCTAAAGAAGAGGAATACCAATGCCAGTATCATGGCCGAGACCAGGAATATCTGTCCTTTATTCGTACCACTCATAAACAACCACCCTCACAGGTTCTGAAAAGTTCCTGAATCCGGATACATCATACGTCACCGCGATAACATTTTTCTCCGGTAGGGGTGAACTCAAAATCCTCTTGAACACATATAGACGATAGGTTATTCCTGTCACATTCAGTGTGTTAACGCTTTGAAACTGGCTCTTCCCTATCCACACCTCATCATTTATGAGGTCCAGTGAATTCCCGTTAAACTCAGCCGAACCGCTTCCGCTCACCTCCAGAAGCCCGAACATTGGCTCATAACTCCCTGTAGAAAAGGTAAGATTCTGGCTACCCTCGTAAACATCACTTCTCACAATCCCAACACTTGTGTTGAAGGGGACCGACTCACGGATGAATGACTCCAGACCGGTCAGGTTTCCCTCAAGAGCCATTCTCCTCACATTATCCCTTTCCAGAATCGAGTACAGAAATCTCTTCTCATCGATGCTCTGGTGAGCAACATCTATCTGTGAGTAGACGACTATTATGAATGAAAGGAGAATCATCCCTGCCATTACAGCCTCCACGGTGTGTATATGTCCTTTCACCATACCAACAACCTCACTTCTCCATCAAGAATTCTTCCATCACTATAAACTGTGACATGCCTTCTGGTGGCACCGATATTCCTCCCTCTCGGTTCGGCACCGAAGGTGAAGCTCTCATCTCCGTAATCCACCTCAAGTCTGAAATCAAATCCAAAATATTCTTTCCAATCCCCGTAAGGTGACTGGTTCATACGAAGGAGTTTATCCTTCAAAACCATTCTTTCAGGCGCAGGGGCGCCCACACGTATACCGGGGTCCTTGTAGGACTCTGCCACAGTATAGGGTCCCTTGTAAGGATATACCAGCACCGGGCCGGATGGTGTGATGTACGTTGTTCCGTTGTTGTAAACCTCTCCGTGTATGTCACCGATGAATGCCAGACCCTCCCCTGAATCGTACAGAATCAATATATCGGTATAGTTGTCATAGAGCAGAGAACTGTCCGTGTAATTTATGGAGCCGTTTGTGATGTTGGAGCGCCACTGACTTCTTGACGCGTTCGTCTCCAGGGACGACCCATAAAATCGGAATAAAGTTGTATTTGGATAGAACCTCCACACAAGGTCAGAGCAAACAACATCACCGCTATAATTCAAATAAGAATAGCAGCTACTTTCACTGACATTCATCCTTCCATGACTCAGGTAGGATGTCTCCAGATGTGTTATATCACCATTTCCTGATACATTCACCGATAATCTTGAGTTGTAGAAATCCATCCCACTCCTCCTGAGGTCCGTTTCCCAAGAGGTGTGAAGATCCGTTCTCTTCGAGAAATAGATCTCAAACCAACTCTCGTTCCCGACCCACATCACCTTTGATGAGTTGAACCCGGTGGGAAAAGAGAGAGTGATACTCCCATTATCGGTTCCTGACGGAAATGGATAGTAAACCTCATAGGGATACAAATCAAGACCTGAAGTCATAACAGGTATTGAATAAAAATCGTGAGAGATGTTCTCCATAATCTTATCAAACCCGGAGTATGCCAGAAGCTCGGATTCGCCCAAGCCACTAGTGCTCATGTAGAAACCTCTCACGTAAACGAACGATACCGCAAGTACGGAGAGGAACACAGCCATTCCTATTATCCAGTCCACACTGCTCTGTCCCTTGACCATACTATAATATTCGGTCCCTGTAAATAAGTTTAAATTTTTAAATAGGTGCGGAGAGAAAGTTATTTCAGTGATGTGATTGTCAGAGAAGGGCTTATCACCTGTGGTTGCAACCGTACTCATAATCGCGATAACAGTCGCGGCTGTAGCTTTGGTTGGATACTGGTACCCAAACATAATAAAACAGCAGACAGAGGACACGTCTGAATACATTGAAAGTAGCACCAACTGCCTTTATGCATCTATAGATTCACATGATGCAACCATCTATAACTCCACCAAAAGACTGGTCTTTGACGTGGATAATACAGGTGAGAAGACCCTGACCATAACACAGAATATAATCCTTTACACAAATGGCACCAAGGAAACACATTCGGAAAATGTGACCCTGAGCCCTGCTGATATAAGCAGATTCAACTACTCTATAAGTTCCACAGATATAAGCAGGATAAGAACCCTGACAAACTGCGAGAAAATCTTTGATGAGATATCCTCAAGTTCTATATCAATCCTCTAGAAGTGCTATTTTTCTTTTATTGTATTTCACCTTCTCCTCCTTCAGGAGTTTCTCCATCTCCCCAAACCTGTCAACAGGCACCAGGAAGCATCCGCTGGATATCTTCTCACCACCCAGCTCCTGAAGCAAGCCCTCCTGCCCTTTCCTGCCGGTTAGTTTGTAATTGAACTGAACCTTCTGGGACGAGTTCTTTCCCTCAAGGGAGTAGTTCACCAAATAGAAGGCCTTTCCTTGGGGCAACTCTTTCTTTACTTTCTGCGCTTCCCTCTTCCTCAGAATCTCCTCCTTTATCAGGGCGAGGTCACTGTTATCCTTTTTTCTGAACAGCATAAGTTTACTTTAAACGGGTTTCCTTTTAAAATTTTCCTCACCAACCTATTTATAGCAGGTCTGAATATTCTAAAAAGGTGACCCCCGTGAGGTATCTGCTAATATTTATATTTCTGCTGCTGATTCCTGGGCTTGGAAAGGCAGGATGGATGAACACTACGGATTTCACAAACGGTACGTATTTCAACACCACCTCGCGAAATTCACTGTTGATTTTAAACGACACATTAATCTTCGAGGATTATTTTGACAGCAGTTCTATCGATACCTCCAAATGGCATTACTACAACATAGAGCCGAACATATCTTCAGGATACTTGGAAGTCATCAAT
>QMZU01000087.1 GCA_003663345.1 Candidatus Aenigmatarchaeota archaeon
ATAATCGAGTATTTCATACAACTTTTTTTGCACCAAAAGGTTTAAATATTTTAGTTTATATAAACACTAAAAGGTGGTGGGGTATGAAGAGGGCTGCACTGATAAGCTTTGATATCTGTTCAGCGAAGTTCGAGAGCAACTCGGAGAGGAACAGGTTCTTCAGAGGTCTCTACGGCTGGAACCAGAGGGTCAGGAGCGGAGGAAAGGTTTACGAGTACAGAAGAGAGGGTCTTCTGGACACAATACCCCACATAAAGGTGGATGACTCTGTGTTCATAGTCGCGCAGAAAGCTCTGGATGAGGTGATGGAGTACTTCGAGAAGTGGAGGGAAAAGGTTAATTATAAGTTACTCCATGTTATTGTGAGTGACAGGCTGCTCGAGGAAAAGAAGAGGTGGAGAGAGATAAAGATAAGGTGATGATTATGGCTGAAAAATTTGTGAGGTTGAAGGTTGGTGAGCTCACATCAAGGGAGGAGTTCGGTAAGGGCATCGCCCGTTTGGACAGCAGAACGATGAGGGAACTTGGTGTGAGTGAGGGTGATGTGATAGAGATAGAGGGTAAAAGGAAGACATGCGCAATAGCTGTCAGACCCTATCCTGCTGATGTTGGTCTTAACATAATAAGGATGGATGGTCTGGTGAGGAAGAATGCCGGGACCAGCCTTGGTGAGGTTGTGAAGGTGAAAAAAGCTGATGTCAAGATTGCAAAAAGGGTTGTTCTGGCACCTGCGCAGAAAGGCATAATGCTCCACATATCTCCTGAAATATTGAAAAGAAACCTCTTCATGAGACCTGTGGCAAAGGGTGATATAATAATTCCTTCTCCGATAACCAGCACCAGAAGGGGCAGGTCTCTCTTTGAGGACTTCTTCGGTATGGACCTTGCGGATATGATAACCATGCCTTTCGGTACCGAAACCAGGCTCATAGTTGTTAAAACAATACCCGAAGGTATAGTCAAGATAGATGAGGAGACCGAGGTTGAGTTGAAGCCACAGAGTGTTGAGATTGAGGAGACCAAGATACCGACAGTGACCTACGAGGATATAGGCGGTCTGAAGGAGGAGATAACCAAGGTCAGGGAGATGATAGAGCTTCCTCTAAAGCATCCGGAGATATTCGAAAGACTGGGAATAGAACCACCGAAAGGTGTGCTTCTACACGGTCCACCAGGAACCGGTAAGACGTTGCTGGCAAAAGCTGTTGCCAATGAAGCTGGGGCCCATTTCATAACCATAAATGGGCCGGAGATAATGAGCAAGTGGTACGGTGAGAGTGAGAAGAAGATAAGGGAGATATTCAAAGAGGCACAGGAGAACGCACCTGCCATAATATTCATAGATGAAATAGATGCCATTGCTTCGAAGAGGGAGGAGACTCAGGGTGAGGTGGAGAAGAGAGTCGTCTCACAGTTGCTGACATTGATGGATGGTCTTGAGGCAAGGGGTGATGTGATAGTCATAGCAGCGACCAACAGACCCAATGCCATAGACCCTGCTCTGAGAAGACCGGGAAGGTTCGACAGAGAGGTCGAGATAGGTGTACCTGACAAGAACGGAAGAAAAGAAATTCTTCAGATACACACCAGGCATATGCCGCTCACCGAGGATGTGAGTCTTGATGAACTTGCGAATATCACACATGGTTTCGTCGGTGCTGACCTTCAGGCGCTCTGCAAGGAGGCGGCAATGCATGCCCTGAGAAGGGTTCTGCCCGAACTCACCGGCATAGATGAGAACGAGCCTATTCCGGATGAGGTTTTGAAAAAACTTCAGGTTACAAAGGAGGATTTTGAGTATGCTCTGAGAATGGTGGAGCCATCTGCCATGAGAGAGGTACTGATAGAGGTTCCGAAGGTGAAGTGGGATGACATAGGTGGACTTGAAAAGGTGAAGGAGAGTTTGAAGGAATCGGTTGAATGGCCGTTAAAAAACCCTGAAGTCTTTGAAAGGATAGGGATAGAGTATCCAAAAGGTATACTCCTGTACGGTCCACCTGGCTGCGGTAAGACGTTACTGGCCAAGGCAGTTGCAAACGAGAGTGAGGCGAACTTCATATCTGTCAAGGGTCCGCAGTTGCTGAGCAAGTGGGTTGGAGAGAGCGAGAGGGCCATAAGGGAGATATTCAAGAAGGCGAAGCAGGTTGCACCATCAATAATCTTCTTCGATGAAATAGACTCGCTTGCACCAAGAAGGGGTTACGGACTCGGAGAGAACGTCACAGAGAGACTGGTCTCACAACTGCTCACGGAGATGTCCGGTCTTGAGGATATGAAGAATGTCGTGGTGATGGCGGCGACGAACAGACCTGATATAATAGATCCGGCACTGTTGAGACCGGGAAGGTTTGACAGGCAGATATTCGTACCTGCACCCGATTTTGAGGCAAGAAAGAAGATACTGGAGATACACACGAGGAGAATGCCCCTGAAGGATGTGGACTTGGAGGATATAGCGAAGAGAACAAAAGGTTTCAGTGGTGCTGACCTGGAGGCGCTATGCAGGGAGGCCGGGATGAACGCCATAAGGGAGGATATGAACGCGAAATTCGTCACGAAGAAGCACTTCGAGAAAGCATTAAAAGAGATAAAACCATCCATAACCAAAGAGATGAATGATTTCTATCAGAGCCTTGACCTGAAGCAGAAGGTGGAGAAGGAGACGAGGTATCTAGGTTAGGTTATGACTTCTGGTCTGTCCCTGACAACCACAGTATCCTCTGCCTGTGCGATGTTTCCATTATCAGCTTCCCTCAGAACAGGGTACTCATAGAGCGAACCGTTATCCACGAGCTGTTTCAGAATCAGGTTCAGTTTAACAGGTGATATCCCTGAAGCTATCCATCTCTTGGAGAATGGTAGACCGCTATAGTTTCTGGCCATGGCGAGGATCTTCCTGCTCTCCCTCATACGTGTTGGGCTCTCCGAGATTAATCTGTAAATCAAAACCTTGTTTGTCTCCTTGACCATACCAGCACCGTTCGTAACGAATGGTTCGAGAGCGAAGACATCACCTTCTTTGAGTTCGTAGTTTATATTCGTCCTCACGTTTGGAAATTCCAGTTTCGCATGTAAATCGTATCTGTCGAGACCGTGGCCTGTCAGGTTGACTATTGGTCTGAAACATGAATCTTTGATCGTATCCTCTATGATGGACGAGACCGTGGATACATTATTTCCCGGTATCATATTCTTGATAGCCTCTTTCAAGGCTCTTTCCGCTACCTTAATCATTTCTTCATCTTCAGAGCCAAGCGAGACCGTTCTTGCCATATCAGCTATATAACCATCCACATGAACACCTATATCCAGCTTGACAAGGTCCCCTTCTTTCAGAACTCTACTATCATTCAGGTCAGCCGTATCGTGTGCACCGATGTTATTAATTGAAATGTTCACTGGGAATGCCGGTTTTGCTCCGAGTTCATGGATTCTCTTCTCAATACTTTCAACTATATCAAGATAGGAAGCATCGACCTTTATCAGTTTGAGTCCGAACTCCATAACATTCTTTGCTATTCTTCCTGCTTCTCTGTACTTCTCAATCATAAGACCACTCTAAAGTATCTCCGGGTTTGATGTTTTTAACCTTTTCTGGGTGTATCTCAAGTACGTATCTGCATCTCTCATCGGGTTTGTATATCCTCCATGTTCTCGGATCAAGAGTGATAGGCACCGCCACTTTCACATCAACAACCCTCTTCTTGGAATCCAGAAAGATGAGACCGAGTTTTTGAGGAACAAACGGCATCCATATTTCCCACCTCTTATCCTCATTGAAGGGAAGGAGCAGGCCATTCTTCTCACCAATCCGTCTGAACATTAATCCTTTAACTCTCTTCCACATAGAATCCGCTACCTCGACGTCCGCAATTATCTTCCCGTTTGAGAATATTTCCAATCAATCACCTGCAAAACCCGTGAGTGATTTCTGATAACCTTTACCTTTCAGGAATCTCCCATCAACACCAAGGGTTGAGAGAACCCGGAGGGCAGCCGGTATTATCTGGTTCTCTATATAGTATTCTGTGTCAATA
>QMZU01000088.1 GCA_003663345.1 Candidatus Aenigmatarchaeota archaeon
GATTTGATCGATAGCCCCCCTCCACTTTTCAGTTCAACGTCCTCCACATTTGCCGCCTCCCCCCAGCCCCCGCGTAGCCGCTGCTCCAACCCCCACATGAACATCCACGGCCCCACCAAAAGCGGAGCCAAATAGGCGAAAATATAGAACAAGTCCAGCTCAAGTCCAGCCACAGACTCAAAAGGCCCCGTCAGGCCCAGGGGAACAAAAACAACCCAATAAAGGAGAGCCGCGGCCTCGAAACCGCTGAGGAGCAGGAAAACCCAGGAGAGGAAGCCATCCAAGCGACGCTGGATCAAAAGACCCCCCGCAGCAGCCATTAGGGAGGCCGCTGACAACGCGGCTTCAAAACCGAGGAAAGGATAGATTGAAAAAGCCAGCGCTGGAAATAGCAGAAGTTTTACTCGACGCCTCCAAACCACCCGACACAGCCACAACACTAGCAGCAACATCAGGGGCGCCACAAGGCTGGTGCCCAGCTCAAAGCGCATCAACCGGGTGGCCCTGTGAATCGTAGGATAGTACCAGACCCGAAACGCGTCGAGGAGCTGAGGAATCCCAAGAACCAGCTGCAGAGCTAAAAGAAGCGAAGCGATCCTCTCGGCCACAGCCTCAAGCCGGGTCATCAGATCCCCCATAACGCCCACGCAAACTGATACCAACGTCTCCCAAACCAGACTAAAAAGAGATTGTTAAAAAGGAGGGATGATCAAGTTCTCTGCCTATAGAGATAGTACAGAACGACGACGACCACTATCACAACGATCAAGCCGACCCAGATCCATGGGAAGGGCTTCGGCGGCGGTGGAGGCGGCGGGGGTGCGGTTACTGTGAAGCTCCCCGAAAGGCCGTCAACCGCGACGGTGTGGCTTCCCTCGACCTCGGAGGTGACGGTGAAGCTGACCGACGTGGATGTGCCTCCGTCCAGCGTCACCGTCTCAGAGTCCACTACGACACCGTCCACCTTCAGCTCGACGGTGTAGCTGCCTGACTCCTCGCCGACGTTGGAGACCGTCGCGGAGACCGTCACCGACTCGCCCGGCTCCACCTCAGACGGGCTCACCGACAGATCCGAGACCTCGAACTCGGCCGGAGCAGGAGGCGGAGCCGCCGAGACCGTGAAACTCCCCGAGAGGCCGTCAACCGCGACGGTATAGGTCCCGGCAACATTCTTAACGACGGTGAAGGAGACGGTCGTGGAGGCACCCCCATCAAGGGTCACCGTCTCAGAGTCAACGGCCACCCCATCCACCTTCAACGTCACGGTGTAGCTGCCCGACTCCTCACCCACATTCGTAACCTTGGCTGAGACTGTCACGGATTCACCGACCCCGACCTGGGCGGGGGTCACCGAGAGGTCGGAGATCTCGAAGGCCGCGGCGGCTGGGACCTCGCCGATGATGGTGGGGCTGCCCGTCACCTCGTCCTCGTACATGTTGGCCCAGACGATGTTCCGGTCGGGGTAGACACCCGTCTCCCGGCACCTGTGCCAGGCCCCATCCTTGTAGTAGTAGATGCCGAGCCGGGACTCGTCGAGGCCGGCGACCGCCTCATCCGTATAATGTCTCTCGACGTATATGGGCCATGAGACCGCGTCCGGGTTGCTCACGGAGATGTCGACGACGACCGGCAGCGAGTTCTCTGGTAGCGGGACATCGGGATAGGGATTCTCAGGGTATTTTAGGACGGTGATCGTCACGGGCTCCGTTGTGTTCACTGTTATTGTCGTGTTCGCCTCATCAAGGGCGTCCACGACGTACCCCGTCTCGTTGGCTGCCACCCCCTCGTCGACCCCGGTCTCGGGGGGCAGGGGTAGGGCCTCGACGGTGATGATACAGGTGTCCGAATCGGTCGCCCCGGCGTTGTCAGTCACGGTGAGTGTGACTGTATACGTGCCGGCAGAAGTATAGATGTGGGAGACAGTGACGCCTGAGGCGGAGCTTCCGTCCCCAAAAGTCCAGCTATAGCTCACGATGGAGCCATCGGAATCGCTTGATCCTGAACCATCGAAGTAAACGGTCCGATTAACGAAGACCCTCTGATCCGGTCCCGCGTCGGCCACCGGGGGTAAGTTCACCACGGGCGGCGGTGCCGGAGGCTCTGAAACCTTGAAAGTTGTCGATGCAGTATTCCCAGTCTCGACATCCTTGATCCTAACGGTGTATGTTCCAAGGTCCCAATCTCCAGGGATCTTTAATTCATACTGGTATGCCCCACCTGAGGTGAAGGTATCCTGGTCAGCCCAAACCTTAGCACCGGAGGAATCGGTGAATTGTATCATCACTGCACCACTCCCCGTTCCACCCGAGACAGACACAGTAACAGTCTGTCCCTTGATGTAGGAGGATTTGTCGGTAGTCACCGTCAGCTCTGCGAATGCTAGTGGAATCAAGGAACCTGAGATCATCACAAAGCATACCAATAGCCCGAAGATATTCCAAATTGTCTTATTCTTCATTCACATCCACCCTCTACGTGACCTCAAAGGTTTTCTCACCTGCTTCAGGAGCCAGCGCGTCGCCTGAAGGGAGCCAATCGCTCCACACCATCACCCTTATTGTATATGTCCCAGCCGAAGCCGTGGAAGGTATCTTATAATCGTAGCTTGTAACCTGAGAAGACCCAGGAGAGATAGTTTTAGTAGTATATTTAAAGAATACTGGCCGCCTACTGCCATCCATTATAGTGATGATTATTCTATATGAGGTATCTCCCACGAAATCGTAATAGTAATAGTAGGTGGGGTAATTGTAATAGTAATCGGTGGCCTTCTCTACAGTTGCCTTGATACGAACAGTACTGCCTCTCGTGAAAGCCGTTTTCGAAGCATCGCTTGTATCAAAAGTCGCCACGCTCGTCACCTTTAGAGGAAAATCCTGAGAAGGCGCGATAAATGCGAAGAGGGCGCCGATATAGCTGTAGGTAGCAGCCACGCCGAGAACCACGATCACTCCCAGCACAATCAACCGCTTAGAGTCGAGAGTAATAACTATCTCATCGCTGGACATTTAGATCACTTCCAAATTCCCTGCTGTTTATAAAAGATTTATGGTTAATTTTAGTTTCAGATCTATTAACGGGGTAGCGAAAAATTATTCGGAACAGTCGAAACCTGAGAGGTTATGATTCCTCTAAGCCGCTTAGCAGGTTCAGTATGTGGAGCAGCGCCTGCGCGATGATGCCCAGCTCCCAGTTCTCCGACTCCGCCACCATCCTCAGCCCCATCTCGATGGCCTCGACGCCGGACTCGGGCGGGGTCAGGGGGTCCATGATGATGTAGTTCTGGGCGACGAAGATGACCCGGCCGTGGACGATGGTCCCGGGCCTCAGGTCGGCGAATATGGGGTTCTCCCTGTTGAAGAGGATGACCCGGCCGTCCTTCATGCGGCTTATGATGCTGTCCCCCTTCCCCTTCAGAACGAGGACGGTGAACTCGTCGCCGAGGCTGACCTCCTCGGATCTTTCCCTATCGTACATGCAGTTAGCCCACATCTAGATTTGTTTCGCCATATTAAATATCTACCCGTATAAAACGGATTCGAAGAGTTATGCAACTAGGCTTTCCTCTATCGGATTGATAAGAGGAGGATTAGAAAATTAGCGGGGTTAGCTGGCATTACATAATTATTTAAGGAAAATCCGCTACCGCTACAAACGTGAATGCATTTTGACTGTTATACCTCCACTCAGAGATGGTGAGCAGAGGGTCTTCTTCCAGGCGGGGGGCGAGTGGTGCTATCTCTGGACGCCCGAGACGTTTCGGCGGGGTGAGCCGGTCCCTGTCGTGATCCACCATCACGGCGCCCGGGGCTACGTGCGGGAGGGATCTGCGGACTGGCTGGAGGAACCGCACAAGGTCGCCTACCTGAAGGCGGTTATGGCCGGCTGCGGCTGTGCTGTGGCCGGGTCCCACGCCTGCGGGGACCACTGGGGGAACCCCGACGCCGTCGCGGCGAACGGCGCGCTCTTCGAGGCGTTGGCCGAGTGCCCTCACATCGACGCCGAC
>QMZU01000089.1 GCA_003663345.1 Candidatus Aenigmatarchaeota archaeon
ATCATGGGTATCGCGCTTGGCATCCCTCTGGTTTCAGGCGAATCCTGGCTCTTCTTCCTCCTAGGAATGGAAACCACTTTATTCCTTTTCATAGTGGCATTCATACTGGTGCTGATAATGAGAAAGGTTTTCTGGGACAAGGAGGAAGGAGCAAAGGGCGGTCGGCAGAGCAGGCTCGAAGCTCTCCGGCAGTCCATCTTCAGGGAGTAGAACCGAGTTCCTCTATAATTTTTTCAAGCTCTTCATAAGATGAAGAGAACCCATCCAGAAATCTCGAGAAGAGAACCGTCTTCAGACCCGAGAGTTTTGCCGGTATGATATCCATCACCACATCCCCGCCCACAAGAACACATTCTTCTGGTTTCAGTTTGTTTTCCTTCAGGATAACCTTCAGAAGTTCAGGGAAACTTTTTTCCTCATAATCCTTCATGGAGTATATCCTATCGAACAGGTTGGGGTCGATTTCTGAATTTCTCAATATCCTTCTCACGAACCTTTCCTCTTCTGTTGTGAAGAGATAGAGTCTGTACTTTCCATGAACAGCCTTAAGAAACCCTTTAAAATCATCGCTTATGAACCTTCTTGTGGGATTCTCTGTGAAATGTACCTCTATCACGTCATCAAGGTTCGGGTAAACCTCTCCCATTCTTTTCAGAAATTCCTGAAGTGCAATTTTCAGAACCTCTTTTTCATCAAGAGATAGCCTCTCATAGCTTAACCTCCTTATTATGGTGAAGAGCTCCTCTGCAAGTACCTTTATTCTTTCCCTGTCAATCACCGAGGTGATCTCGAAAACAACGTATTCCAGTTCCTTTATGCTCTTTTCACTCACCTCTATGACACAGTTGTCGAAATTTATCAGAATCGCCTTCATTACAATCACATAAATGATAATAGATTTCTCTGCTCTAAAAATTTTGCTGCTTTGAGAATAACGTTCCTGAGGTTCCTGAACCTTATAATGGCAAGGGCTTCCTTCAACGTGACCCATCTAAAATCCGTATGCTCAAAACTTATCTTTACTCTCCCGAATCCCTCACCAAGAAAGTATATCACCTTCTTATTTATCCTTTTCCCATCCCTGTAGTAGAAATATCTTATCTCTTCTTTGAAGCCGTCGATCAGTTTCACATCGAGGTTCGTCTCCTCCTTCGTTTCTCTTATAGCCGTCTCCTCAGGAGTTTCTCCTTCCTCTATCTTTCCCTTAGGAGGACCCCAGTAACCCTCTTCACCGTACTGGAGTAGGAGAAATTTCATCTCTTTGTTTCTTCTGAAAACTACCACGCCTGCAGAGTTCTCCTTTTCCATGAGAGAATATTGGTACAACTTATATTTTACTCTTCATAAGCTTTCTGTCATCCTCATATTCCAGACACGTCTCGCAGATGAACCTTCCATTGAACTCGAAGAGCTCTTCGGCCTCATTTCCACATTCATCACAGATTCCCTCCTCGATCTTCTCCTCCAGAGCCAGCACTGTCGGATTCGGCTCGAAATCCCTGAAATAACCGGTCCCTTCGAAATCAAAGTTGAGAATCCTCACAAGCTGTTCAGCCCTAACGGCATCGAATTCCCTTAGATGGAGGTACATCTCCCTTATGTAGCAGTACGGGCAGAAGACGATTTCCGTAACTTTTTTACAGACAGCACATAACTCAGTGTTCCCGGTCATGCCACTGAAGGTTTCAACCAGCCTCTGGTGGGCTTCTTCTGCCTCACCGAGAAGGTAACTGGCGTTCCTCTCCAGCCACAGTTTGATGTTTCTGAACAGACACTCGGCACAGATGAAGTGATATATCGGTTCAAGACATATGCGGCACGTAGCCACCATTCCAACACCCCCATTAAAAAAAGCAAAAAGAAAAGCTTAAAAACCAACCCCCTGAACATACGACATTCGTCTCCAGAACCCGAATCCATGAGTTAAATAAAAATCATAAAACCTTTTTATACCTTCACCGTTCAAACTTAAGTGAAATGAGGCCAGAGGGTGGTTTTTATGGGAAGAATAAGACAACCGATAATATCAGTACTCGGTCATGTGGACCACGGAAAGACCACCCTTCTGGACAGGATAAGGGAAAGCGCCGTTGCTTCTAAGGATGCCGGTGGCATAACACAGTATATCGGTGCCAGCGAGGTTCCGGTTGATGTTATAAAAGAAATATGTGGAAAGCTTGCCGAGGGGAAGAGGATAGAGATACCCGGGCTACTTCTCATAGACACGCCCGGTCACGAGGCATTTTCAACCCTCAGGAAGAGAGGAGGGAGTATAGCGGACCTGGCGGTTCTTGTTATTGATATAAGGGATGGTTTTAAACCACAGACAGACGAAAGTTTGATGTTCTTAAAAGAATTCAAGACACCTTTCGTTGTGGCTGCGACCAAGATAGATACCATCACCGGCTGGAGGAAGCATGATGGATGGTGTTTCCTCGATTCCTACAGGGAACAGAGTTCTGATGTGAAGAGGGAGCTGGATGGAGCGATATACCAGCTGATGGGAGAGTTGAGCGAGAGGGGTTTCTCCAGCGACAGGTTTGACAGGGTTCAGGACTTCACGAAGAACGTTGCGATAGTTCCTGTATCAGGGATAACGGGCGAGGGTCTGCCGGACTTGCTGATGATGCTGGTGGGGTTGAGTCAGAAGTTCCTTGCTGACAGAATTGAGGTGAAGGAGGAGAGAGGTTTTGGAAATGTCCTCGAGGTGAAGGAGGTCAAGGGACTTGGAACCACAATAGATGTCATCCTTTACGATGGTGTGATGAGAAAAAATGATTATCTTGTCATAGGTGGAGAGAAGCCACTCGTGACACAGATAAGAGCGCTTCTCAAACCACGGGAGCTTGGTGAGATAAGGGTTGAGAAGAGTTTCGTCAGGGTTGATGAGGTCTGCGCTGCTGCCGGTCTCAAAGTGGCCGCACCGAATCTGGAAAACGTTATACCTGGCTCGCCCTTCAGATCCGTAAGGTCCAGAGGTGAGGCAGAGGTCGCTGCCAAGGAGATGGAGGAGGAGGTTGAAAGTGTTGAGATAGAGAGCGAGGGCGAGGGGGTGATACTCAAGGCGGACACGCTCGGCTCTCTGGAGGCATTGATAAGGATGATTAAAGATAGGAATGTTCCTATCAGAAAAGCCAAGATAGGTGATGTGACAAGGAGGGATGTTATGGAGATAAAGAGTATATCCGATCCTATGAAAAGAGCCATACTTGCATTTAATGTTAATGTTAGCGATGAAGCGAAAGAGATCTCAGAAGGTGTAAAGATATTTCAGAGCCCTGTCATTTACAGATTAATCGAAGAATTTGAGGAGTGGCAGGAGAAGGCGGAGGAAGAGAGAAGAAAGGATGAACTGTCAAAGGTGACAAGACCGGGGAAGATAAGGTTCCTGCCGGGTTATGTCTTCCGCCAGAGAAAACCTGCCATAATCGGATGTGAGATAGAGGCAGGTGTGACCAGACCCGGATACAATCTCGTCAAGGATGGGAAGATAATCGGGAAGATTGAACAGATACAGAAGGAGGGAACGAACATCCATCTCGCAGAGAAAGGGGATAGGGTGGCAATAAGCATAGACGGACCCACAGTTGGGCGCCAGATAGAGGAAGGGGATATTCTTTACAATGCCATAAGTAAGAAGGATTTGAAAAAACTGAGAGAACTTGAGAAGTATCTCACCCCGAGTGAGAGAGAGCTGCTCGACGAGATAGAGGAACTGGTTTACGGGTAGAAATAAGGGAACCGAAACCTTTATATAGTAGTTTTACCATTTAATAGTAACTACAAATGGGGGGTGTTGGTATGAATCGTGAAAGTTACGTGGAGAGAGCCCAAAAGTGTGCAGAACTTGTTAAAAGAGGAATTGGAACAGGTGTACTCGATGCAGATAATTACACAATCGAAGCTCTGAAGGCTTTTGCCTATCAGGGAAACATTCCTGTACCAGGAACCAATAGGGTTCATGACCCAGAAAAAGAAGCGCTTACTCTGGCAGAGTA
>QMZU01000090.1 GCA_003663345.1 Candidatus Aenigmatarchaeota archaeon
GAAAGAGGGAGGATATTTTCATTCTTTTCTCACTTCTCATACTCGCCCCCTTTATAATCCAGCAGGGAATAGGTGGGAGGATTGAGGAGCTATCGAGATTTCTCTTGCCACTGGCAGCTGTGATGGCTGTCGGTGCAGGCGTCTTTGCGGATAAGGTATATTCATTTCTCGAGGAGTTCCACAGAGTTATTGCACTCCTATTCGTGCTGGTCATTCTCCTGTGGGGGGTCTCAATAGCTTATGCCAAGGATGTGAGTCTTGAGCCTGTGAAGAAATGGCCACAGGGATTCATAGAAGGATGCAAGTGGGTGAGAATGAACACACCCAAAGATTCCATACTCCTAACGATATGGCAGGCACCGACCGAGTATCACTGCCAGAGAGGGGCTGTCTGGGGCCAGCTACCGGATATAAATACAATAGTCTTTGATGGTGACCCCGATGCATACGAACATCTGAAATTACATGGTATCGATTATGTGTACATACAGAAGTTCTCCATATCCTTCGGAAGGAACTGGCCCAACTATCCTGTTAGTTTTGTGAACTATCTCAGAAACTCCCCGAATTATGAGAATGTTTACGAAAACAATGATGTTGTCCTCTTCAAGGTGAAGTGATGATGGAGTTATCGATACCAATAATAACACTTCTCATTGCTTTTTTCTCAACTTTGATTCTGACAAAGAAATGGATAGAGGTTGCCGGGAAGGCCGGTCTTGTCGGGAAGGATATGAACAAATATACTGCAACCAAGATTCCGGAGGCGGGTGGTATAGCGGTAATACTCGGATTCGTCTTTGCTGTTCTCATATACATATTTTTTAAAACATTTTATATTGGAACGGAGGTTCATCTCATAGAGTCACTGGCGCTTCTTTCGGCCATTATATTATCCGGTCTTCTTGGTTTTGTTGATGATATAATTGGATGGAAGGTGGGTTTGAGACAGTGGCAGAAGCCGCTCCTCACAATTCCTATAGCCATACCTTTGATGGTCATAAATGCCGGACACTCTGTAATGAACATCCCGCTCATGGGTGAAGTGGACCTGGGCATAATCTATCCGCTACTCATAATCCCGATAGGTATTATCGGCGCTGCCAACGGTTTCAACATGATTGCAGGATTCAATGGTCTGGAAGCCGGTATGGGGATAATAATACTCAGCTTCCTCGGTATCGCATCGGTCATCACGGGTAACCTCTGGCTGACATTGATAGCATTTTCAATGGTTGCCGCACTCTTCGGTTTTCTGATATTCAATAAATATCCGGCAAAGGTGTTTCCCGGTGATTCTCTCACATATGGTGTCGGCTCCCTGATAGCGATGGTAACAATTCTCGGCAACATGGAGAGAACAGGTCTTATACTCTTCGGCCCCTACTTCATAGAACTGATACTGAAAAGCAGGTCCAAATTCAAAGCAGAATCCTTCGGGCTTCCTCTGGCAGACGGAACACTGAAGCCAAAATATGATAAGAATTATTCACTAACCCACGCTATCATGAGGCTGGGAAGGTTCAATGAGTGGCAGGTTGTGTTGATACACTACATAATAGCGATTCTCTTTGGAATAGTTGCAATCTCCCTTTTGATGTGATTCTGATGAGGTGGAAAGACCCGCTCTTTATATCGCTCGTAGCTGTGATTCTCCTAAGGGTCTGGAAGATGTACCCCTTCGGTGAGATTGTTCCGATCACGACCGACTTCACCACCCATTTTTTCAGGATATGGTACATGAATGAATATGGAATAACCGGCTGGAACTTCTTCTGGTATGGTGGTTCAACATTCCTGAAACTCGCTGCTCCGCTTACGTATACCATCGGCGCATCGCTCTCTCGATTACTGAGCCCGCTCATCTCATATCAGGTGTTGATGAATCTGGTGTGGTTTTTAATACCTCTGGCTTTTTACCTTTTCCTTGAGGAGTATCCTCTGAATAAAATCGAAAAGAGTGTGGCTCTGGTAATCTTTTCAATCTTTCCAACACATCTCATATACTGGACAAATAGCAACCTACCCGCTCTCCTCTCCCTTCTATTCGGAACGCTCTTCTGGAGGTCGCTGAAAAGATATCTTGATAAAAGAAGCGGGCCCGTGGAGGTGATGGTATTTCTAACACTGTCCCTTCTCACCCACCCCCTTGTTAGCTTCTTCCTCATAATAATCATCTGTGTCTGGTTCCTCTCATCCTACTCATTACGGGAAGTTAAAAGAATGATCCCGGTGGTTCTTCTGGTTGTAGTTCTCGTATCATTCTGGTACATACCGTTTCTGAATAGTGTATACTTCGGCAGGTGGGGGAGTGTTTCAGTTCAGGAAAACCCTTTTGAATCCCTCAAAGGTTCTGTGGAGATATATCTCGAGACAAGGCACATACCTTTTATTCTTTTCGAGGGTTTGATGGTGATTGTTTGTGTGACGCTCCTCATCTCCATCAGATACTGGAAAAGGGAATGGTTCAGAGAGTTTTTTCCTGTATTGCTGGCAATTCTGATACTTTCGGTTCTTCTGAGCTATCACAGAGCGGTATTATTCCTTCCCATGCCCCTCTCAATCATAATGGCAAAGATTTGTGATCTGAGAAGAGTGCCTGTTTTGATTTCAATTCTTCTATTGATATCGATACTCGGTTTCTATCATCTCGATTTCACCAAACTTCCTGATGCACCAGAGACGGGAAATAGAACCATCTTATACCCTATCGGGAATGCGTACTGCGATGGTTGTTTCTACTATTCCGCATTCCTTTCACCAATGAAGGGAGATGAATATGTATATGGGTGGTTTCCACAGGCCATCAACACAGATTTCCTAGCAGGAAAAAGATTGAAATACCTGAATCTTCTCAACAACCCACTTGAATTGAATCACACCCAGTTCAACGAACTCGCAAGAAAGGGTATGATTAACTTTGTAGGTATCAGAGATGACCAGAAGGATTACATCTCCTATTTCCGGAAAAATAAAAGATATCAGGAGATTGGCACAAAAAATGGTTTTATCATATTTGAGGCTATCCCGAAGTTTTCATATTTGAGCATAAATGATAGGGATATTGATGCAGATATTGTGAAGGATAGAGATTCCGTGATCGGAAGATTCAACTGCTCACCGGGAGAGCTTCTGATAAAGGAGACGTATGATCCTGACTGGAGTGTGTATGTCAATAACAAAAGATTGAAAACATATCCTGATGAGGATGGGTTCATCACAGCTTTGCTGAATGAAGAAGGTGAATGTGAGCTCAGGATGGTTTACAGGCGCTCTTTCTGGCAATGAGAAGTATGAGACATCCGAAACCGATTTTATCAGGAATTATATCAATAACCCACCCTTTCCTTTCAAAAAACGGTATCAGATAGGATACCGACAGTATCGTTCTTGTTCTTATCACATCGAAACCCGATTTCTCCATGAGTTCTTTCAACGATGCGGGTGTGAAATCCGTTTCATGAAGTTCTTTGCCACTCCATATCTTTCCCTTCCATCTCTTCCACATCTCCCAGAGAATTGGAAATGAGCTCTTTTTATTGGGTGTTGTGATGAACAGGAGTCCTCCGGGTTTAAGAATCCTTCTCATCTCCTTCAACATTTTAAAAGGTTCCTTGGTATGTTCTATCACCTCAGCACATATGACAGCATCAAATTTCCTCCTAAAAGGCAGCTCCTCCCCCTTTCCGAGGACGAGTGTGTTGTTTTTATCGATTGTTAGAGAGTATTTGAGATGTTCGAGGTTTATGTCCAGACCGATTATATTTTTGAAACCTTTCTCCTTCAGCTTCTCTATAAATACACCAGAACCGCAGCCCAAATCAAGTATTCTGGAGTTTTTTGGCAATCTTCTTACAATCTCTTCGAGAAGCGTATTCGTTCGTGTCCGGACCCAGTACCTCTGGACAGCCACCGAACTGTTATATGCTCTGAAATAATA
>QMZU01000091.1 GCA_003663345.1 Candidatus Aenigmatarchaeota archaeon
GGAACAAACGAATCCACACCAGACTCAACAAGAACAACGATAACGGCCAATTCAACCCTCTCAGAAACCACATACACTTGGTACATAAACTGCACATCAAAGATAACGGTCCAATCCGAAACCAGAACACTGACAATAGACACAACCCCACCATCCATAGAATTCGTCCCACCAACCCCAGAAAACAACAACATCACAACCAACAACTGGGCCTACATAAACGTCTCAACATCCGACTCAAGCAACACCACAGCCTTCATCGACTGGAACAGATCCCTCGTCCTCTGGATGAGATTCAACAACGAATCCGGAGAGAATTCAACATTCTTCAGAGATTGGTCAACCTATGGAAACAATGGAACCGGATACGATTATAACTCATCAAATTCTGATGGAAACACTCCTCCTAGGTTGGTTTACGGTAAGTTTGGCAAAGCATTAGAATTTGATGGTGTAGATGATTATGTAGATTGTGGAAATAATATTAAAAATTATACTTTACCAATCACAATAGAAACTTGGATATACAAAGTTGTTGGGGGAGGATACAATAATGGTGAAGGACATGATGGTATTGTTTCAACAGATGTTTCTTCAAATTATTATGGAACTCATTTACAACTATCTGAAAAATCAGGAAATTCATACAAAATCTCAATAGGATATGGTGATGGTACTTCTTCTGCTTCCAGTGGTAGAAGGAGCAAAACAAGTTTAGATTATGTAATTGAAGAAAATAAATGGTATCATATAGTTGGTATTATAAGAGGATCAACTAATATGTCTATCTATGTTAATGGTATAGAAGTGAATGGCTCTTATTCAGGTTCTGGAGGGGATCTAACTTGGTCTAGTACAGGTATATGTGAAATTGGTAATTCATGGGGCGGTTGGAATTACAGGTTCAAAGGTATAATAGACGAAGTCCGCATCTGGAACAGAGCCCTCTCCCCAGAAGAAATCAATGCCTCCTACCACACAGGACTATACCGTCTCTACCACAACTTCACGAACCTAACCGACGGAACCTACACATACAAGGCTTACGTACAGGACCTGGCAGGAAACCTGAACGAAACAGAGGAGAGAACTATAACAATAGGAAATGTGAAGTACATCGACTCATGCCAGAATCTGACCGCTCCGAATACAATCTATAAACTCACAACAAACGTCTCATCTTCAGGTACCTGTTTCAACATTCTTGCTGACAATATTACATTAGACTGCCAGAATTACTGGATAAACTACTCACAATCCCAGACAGGATATGCTATGAATAATTCTCTAGGTTACAATTCTACAACTGTTAAAAATTGTAATATTATTCAAGGTGGAGATACCTCTTATTCGCATGCAATATATATTCGAAATTCATATTTCGCAAACATAACTAATAACACAATAAGTACATTTGATAGCCCATCAAATGGAATTAAACATGCGATATACTTATACTCCACAAAGTTTTCGACAATATTTGTTAATAAAATAAATACAAACAGAGACAATAGTTATGGTATTTATCTTTACTCTAATTCCAATGATAACACTATATCAAACAACACTATCACAGCATTTGGAACATACAACTACGGAATTTATGTCCGTTCGTCAGATTCAAACACAATATCAAATAATATCATAAAAACTATAAGGGGAACTAATAGTTGGTGGAGTTATGGTATATACATTTATTCTTCAACAAATTTGACAGTAACAAATAACGAGATGAATACAACCAATGGATATGCCATATTCATAGAACCAACAACAAATGTGAGTTATTATAATCACACAATAGACACAAGCAATACAGAACAAGATGAACCCATCTACTACTACTTTGCAGAATCTTCATTAATAATAGAAAATCTTGATAATTTTGGTCAGATATATATAACAAATTCTACAAATGTAACCATAAGAAATGTGACTACAGACAAAGATGGAATAATCTTGGCCATAACAACTAACTCCACAGTAAGCAATTCAAATGTAACTACTGATAATTTCTATGAGTATGGCATTTATCTTTATTCTTCAAGCAATTCAAACCTTATATCAAATAATACAATAACAACCTTTGACAGTTCTGGATATGGGATTTATTTGTCCTCTTCAAATTCTAATACTTTGAAAAACAATACAATAAAAACCTCTGGTCAGACTTCTGCTCATGGAATTTATCTTACATCATCTAATTCAAACCTTATTGTAGATAATAATATAACAACAACTGACAGTAATGGTTATGGAATTCGTATTTCTTATTCAGATTTAAACAATATAGTTAATAATACAATCAAAACCTCTGGAAGTGGGAGTTATGGTATCTATCTATATTCCTCCTCAGATTATAACACACTCTTTAATAACATCATAAAGACAACCTCTACATCTTCAGCTCATGGAATTTATATCTATAGTTCAAATTCGAACAACATAACCAACGCAAATATCACCATCTCAGGTGGTTCCTCCAAAGACATCTACATAAGAGGAACAAACAACTACATAAACTACATAATAAACTCTACCTTCAACCAATCCAATGTTGGTTTCTACTCTTCCTCAGAAACAGACAAAATAGCAATCCAGTGGTACCTCCGTGCCAACATCACAGACACCGGTCAGAACCCAATCTCCTCAGCAACAGTTACAGCTTACAATATTTCCAACATCTCAGTGGCCTCAGATACGACCTCCTCATCCGGTTTAACCAATTGGTTCATCCTCACGGAATACATTCAAAACGCTTCTCAAATCTATCCAATAAATGTAACCTATCACACACCTCACAACATAACAGTATACCGTTCCGGTTACACTCCAGACTTCAACTCAACCCTCGTGAACCTCACAGAAACAGGCTCAACAACTGTTCACCTTACCCTTGGAAACGGAGATGGTTCCTGCAATCCACCATCCTCAGGAAATTGGGATATCTATGACACCAGAACCTGTGAAAACATAACAATAACAATGAATGGTAATCTAACAATCTACAACGGCGGCAACCTCACATTCAGGAACGTTTCCCTATTGATCAACAACACATTCGACGGAGAATACGGAATAGAGGTGAAATCCGGAGGAAATATGTCCATATACGATATCGATAATAATAAAGACTCATCAAATGATGCATCCAATATAACAGCTATTGACACAAACTACGAGTACTTCTTCTGGATAGATTCAGGAAGCAAGTTTGAAATGAAGAATTCATATCTGAGCGAATGTGGATGGACTCAAGGTTCTAGTCCATATAAGAGTGCAGGATTATGGATAAACACCGATAATACAACCATAGTTAATAATACTATCACAAGTGAATACTATGGCATACACTTACGATATTCTGGTAACCATACAATAATTGGAAATACACTTTATAATAATAAATTCAGTATAATTCTTTTCTCGTCATCAGATAATTTTATTAATGAAAACAATGTAAACAGTACAACCAATCCAGCATTGTATTTAGATCATTCCCATAGAAATTTAGTTATTCAAAACAACTTGACTGGTAGTCAGGATGCGTCATATAGTTGTGGGATTTTCAGCACAGGTTCGTATAATAATACCTTCATAGAAAACAATATAGAAAGCATAAATAGAAATGCTATTATTTTTGATGGTGTCACTGCGGAATTTATCAATTCGACACTTAGAAGTGCAGAAAATTATTATGATATAAGATTTTGTTACTTTGGAGCGTGTAATGGTAAAATTACTCTTATAAACACAACTTTCAACAAATCCAAAGTTTATCACAACCCAGCAGGAACTTCCCTTTTAATTGTCAAATGGTACCTTGACGTTTACGTCAACGATACCTCCGGTTCTCCAGTAAACCAGGCAAACGTAACAGCATGGATGAACAACGGAACAAAGATATTCTCAGAACTAACCGCCCCAACAGGTTACATA
>QMZU01000092.1 GCA_003663345.1 Candidatus Aenigmatarchaeota archaeon
CCCACTGGTTTTCATCTTGGAGTTGGAGCAAATCCAGGAGCAATAAATTTAGATTATGAGATAAGGCGTTTTGAGTATAAAGTGGAGGCTGGAGCTGAATTTGCAATCACCCAGCCTGTATTTGACATTAGATTACTGGAAAATTTTCTCAAGAGAATTTCCCATTGCAGAATTCCAATTATTGCTGGAATCTGGCCCTTAGCGAGCCTACAAAATGCAGAATTCATGAACAATGAGGTTCCTGGTGCAAGAGTTCCTCCTGAAATCATGGATAGAATGAGAAAAGCAAATGAAAAGGGAAGTGAATTTGCTCGCCAAGAAGGAATTGCAATCGCCCGAGAAGTCCTCTCTGAAATAAAAGACATGGTCGAAGGAGTCCAGATCAGCCCACCTTTCGGAAGAGTAGAAGCCGTGAAAGAGATAATTTCAATTCTTTAAGGGGGCGGTGTTGCAGTATTTCGGTTATTCAAAATTTAAAGTTCAAAAATAATTAAGCTTGCAGGTGGACTTGGTTAAGGTTTTGTGAGTAAATAAAACTCTGAATATAGCAAAATGCTTTGATAAGTTATAGCGAACCGCACAGCTAGTATTGTTCGGGTGCGATAGCACTGAAGTGAGCGGAAAGTCACTCGAAATACAATCTATATCACTCTCTTTAACTCAAAGGAAACAGAATATAAAAATACATTTACATTTTGTAGCATCTTTAGGGCGTATTCTAATCTATCATCTTTTTCTTTGGATATGATAATACCCCTTACATTATATTGATCGTAATCATTCACTGCTAAATGTTCTTTCACCCATCCCATATATCTTAAAATTTGTCCTACTACGGTATCGCTACTTCTCCCTTTCTTTAACTCTATGACTACAAATTCTTTCTTGTTTTTATCTATGGCCAGTAAATCAATATTACCCACTGGAGTAGAATATTGTCTTCCAGTATTTTCTTCATCTTGATATAACTCGAGCCTTGCTCCAAAATCTATTTTTTCAAAATTTTCCTCGATGAATTCCTCTAAATATTTCTCCATCACAAATTCCATACTTTCTTTTTCTTTCGATATTTGACTCATAGTCTCGGAGACTTCAGAAGATATTTCTTTACCCTCAATTAATGCTCTAACTGCCTCTTTGCCTTCTTCTGTTGCGGAAACTATATGCAAAAAATGATCAACCTCCAAAAAGCTAAATTCCGGCTTTAAATCTCTAATATGTCTGATAACCTCCATAACTTTTTCATATCTTGTCCCCCAATCATCTCCTCGAACAAATTGAGGCGTTAAACCCAAAGTTTCCAATCCCATATTTGTTTTGTTGTTCCATGTGGCATATTTCTGCGGATCTAAGTCCATTAAAATTGAAGTGGTAAGCCCTTTTCCAATTCCTTCAATATGAAATCTCCCATCTCTGTTTAGAATTTCATTTAACCTTTTCTTTACTGATATAGATTCATCAAGCAAAAAGTTCATTACTTCTCTAAATTTTTTGATGTCTCTGACTATTCTGTCCCTATAAACAGCATTAAATGGATGCCTTCCCGCACCTTCGTTAAAGTATTCCAAAAATCTGTTTTTTAATTCGTCATCTGAAAGAGTATTCAATTTGTCAGGATCTATCCATTCTTTCCATCGTTTATGGTCTTCCCATCTCTGCTTTATCCATGTTTTGGCTTCTTCCGATGCAATGAACTTATCAAGCAATAATTTTATTTGTTCATCGTTTAATTTCATATTCCCACCACCTCTTTAAATTTAAGGCACTTCCACGATTCCAGACAACGTTTGGCTGCTATCTGAAGTCCAATATAGGTTGGATTTGGGTGAAGCTGATACCCGAAGCCAGATACCCGCTTGTTAGATGTAAACAATAGATCCGAATCGAGCATAAGCAAATGGAGAATTCGGCATACCAACATATTTTTCCTTACTTCAATTCCTCTAATACACTTTTTACTAAGTCCTTATAACCCTCTGCAAGTCTATAGTCCTCTTTTGACCAAGGGCTGAATGGGTCCCTATCATATTGAATAACCTGTCTTAAATAATCTCTTTTGGCAATTCCTATCTCTCTGGAAATAGTTGTTAATATGATACCTGCCTGTGTATCATCCCTGGCTTCTCCCCTTTCGAGCAGTTCCTTTTTAATCATATCTCTACTTACTATTTGATGTTTTAAACATAAAGGAAGCAATATTTCTCTTATACGCCGCGGAGTTGCTCTATTTTCTGATAAATATTTAATCAGCAAGTCTTTAAGCTCATCCTCATTGTAGTTCCCGGGTTCGTCAGACATTAAAATTTTAAATTGTCTTTTTCTAATTCTTTCTTTCTCAATCTCTTCTGGTATTATCACTGTCCGAGCAATAAGCTCTTCACCGTTCCTTGTTTTTATATACTTCAAAATGACCGCATTTATACTGACTTCATAATTATTTGAAAGCCATTCAATCATTCTTTGTAATGATTCCTCAATTGAAAAACCTACCAAAAGAATTCTCTGCGTTTTATTGATGGTTAAATCTTCTAAATCCACATCCTCAAATCTCTCACTTAAATAATCCTCCAAACTCTGGTTAGTGTATTTAGTGCATACCTCGCTAATTTTATCCACATCCCATGAAAAAACATCTGAAGCATAATCAATCGTTTGTGTTAACACATCTCTTGGGAGCTTATCTCTTTTTAACTCAATTATTACAAGATTTCCTGATTTATCTATACCAAGGAAATCTATTGAACCTGATTTTGTGGGTACCTGCTCTCCTATAATCAATATATCCTCTCCAAGAATCTGTGGATTACTTTTAATCCATTTTTCAAGGTCTTCTGTTTCTTTTCGCCCTGCTTCAACCATTGTTACATCAATTAGTTCTAGTTTATTCTCAATAATCTGCCAAACTTTTATTTCTGTTGCCATATTTTCACCTCCATTTTAAAATCGCTGAGTTGAATTTTGGCCAAATTCTGGAGATACGTGAAGTTTGCCAAAGGTAAATTAGGGTGAGCGATAGCAAGCCGCATATCCTTTTATTAGGTGACAGTATATATATCACCACTCCCCTTCCAGAGCACCTTGCCAAATATTTTATCTGGATAAAGCCCAATGATAGCTTTCTTTAGCAGAAAATTCTTTGATTTTGTATTTCTCTCTAATAAATAATTCATAATGACCTGCCCCGATTCTTTGGATCCTTGATCATATACATACCTTGGAATATCTCTTTTGAGGAAATCTATTGGCATCCCCATATATCCATTTTCAATTCTTTTGTGAGCTCTGTACGGAAAATTAACCCAGCTACTCCTCAAATAAAAATGCCAAATATCAAAATCTTTAATCCCAATTTTGGGATTCAAATAGTGCAAAGCAGCACCTTGACAGAGACATATCCCGATGAGCGAATTATAATACGCTCTACGTAGATGAGGATTCCTTTCAAAAAATTTTTCATGCTCATCCAATGCCAATTCCCTCAACCTTCTCAAATCTTTCTTGTTAAGAGGGGCATATATTCTTTCTTTATTTGAACTTGCCATGACTTTTCACTCCAATACGGTTGTCACCTAACTTGTTCATACATGCAATGCGTATATCCTTCCAAATTTAGTAGCATATACGCAGTGTTGAAAATACATCTCCTCCCAAGTTACACTTTGTTATAATAAAGATTTTTATACTTTAAACCTGAATTAACTTTATAAACTCTTTGCCTACTCTGCACTCAAAACCCCTTTTCCTTTTATCATAATAAAAAAATAAATGTCAAGGTTTGAATGGCTATATAATGAAAAGTGGGGAAAAATGAGAGAGGAGTGGCAGGACGCATGTTGAAATTGTATAATTTCACATTACAGAGACCCCTTGGA
>QMZU01000093.1 GCA_003663345.1 Candidatus Aenigmatarchaeota archaeon
TCCCGTCGTAGTCCCACGCACGCCCGTTGTCCTCCGGATTGAACCCAAAGCTCGGGGTGCCCACAGCACCACACATAAACGCCACGTAAAAATCGCCGTCCACGGTGATGTTGTAGGAGGAGAGGTCCACGTCCAACCATCCCGTGTCCGTGGGCGTAACCTTCAGCGGCGTCATCAGGTCCGCTCCGGGCATGCCGTCCTGGTCGTCGAATAGGCGGACGATGAACGATCCCTCTGCATTTGCTATGTAGTAGCAGACGCCGACCACGGTGGCAGGGGTAAACGGCGAGGACATCCGAACTGCAGAACCGGTCCCCTCGACCTCGTAGTAGTATCCGCCGGTGGGCTCTCCGTCGTCGTAGACCAGTTCGGTGGGCTCTGCTATGGGAACTTCTGCGCCTGCCTCGACGGTAATGCCAGCAAGGAAGATACGCTGGAAGGTCTGACCACCGGTATCAATTACACGGACTGTTTCAAGCGTCTGAGACTGAAAGTCATCCGGCAAATCTATCGTTTGCATGTCAAGCCTGCACCGACCACCACTTGACTGAAATACATTGGTCGTAGTAGTCCCATTGATGGAGTTGGTCCAATTTCCCGATTGCCAATCCCGAATGTCTACGTTCCCATAGAGATCCTTCCTGAAAAAAGCACCGTCAGAGCCGTAGAACTCAATAGCAGCAAAAGACCCCTTGCTCACATCCTGACCCCAGTCAGAATTGATGAGCGTATAGACCTTGCTTACTCCAGATACTCCCACTGAGATGTCAATCTGATGTGGATTAGGGTCAGAATATCTACTGCTCCACATGTTATTGCCACCTGTCGGTATGCTGAATGGTATTGATCCGAGGATTACATCCCCCTCTGGATACTCAGCGCATATATCCTGCAAGCGACTATTATGAAACGTGGAAAAAGCTACCGCGTTGTACCCTGCGGGGACTTCCGGGGAAGGTATGGTGGCTATGTAAAGTGCGGGCGCATGCCTTCTGTGCAGAACCTTCGTTCCATCATCGCTGATGCCATACATTTCGGCTCCGCTATCCAACTGGATCTTGTCTGTCCCATCCGCACGCATGAATATTATGTCGTGCTCTTGGCGGAATGCCAGTGCCTTTCCATTGTCCGATATGAAGGTCTGATAGATGTAGTAGAAGCCACTACCTAATGTCTGAAGTCCTGTCCCGTCGAAGCCGATGATCGCAACCTGCGGTTCGCTCCCAAACACGACGGTTTGCCCGTCCCCGCTAATGGAAGGGTATTCGCCCTCCGCCAGAAGGTCCATCCTGCCTGTAACGCTGTCGTATACATAGATTTTTCCGTCATACTGCTCCCATACCACCCGGGTGCCGTCGTCACTGATGTCCAGACTATTCCAGCTCTCCGCATCGGCTACATCGTTGTCCGTAAGCTGTACCAGGTCTGTGCCGTCGGCGTTCATCAGGAAGATCTCATAATCATCTTTCTCCTTGCATAGTATTGTGGAAAATGCTATCTTACTCCCGTCTCCGCTTATGGCTAAGGCACCGATGCTGGGCACGCCGGGACAGAAGGTCTGTATCCTCGCGACCTCCTTCAGTTCTGTCCCATCAGCATTTATCGTGGACACAACAACACTAGGCTCTACTTCCGACCTCATGTAGTCCGTAAGCCAACCGAAGGCAATTTTGCTTCCATCATCGGTGATCGCTACGCGGGTGATGGGAGCCCGGTTACCAATACGCTCATCTGGAAGGTCCTCACCACTGTCCAGTATCCTGGTAAGCCCGGTGCCATCCGAGTTGCACAGATACAGAGCGGACTCGTCCTGCTTTTTTCCATAGTATAAGGCCCTTTCTCCCTTTATCAGGATGTTCGCCACGACCTTGCTTCCGTCCCCGCTGAGCGCTGCGGCCCTAATGGACTCGTTGTACTTCGTAGGCTGGATATCGGGCACCTGTGTGTCGTAGTCTACGATCTCCCGGATGACCACCTCACCTGTCGGTTCTTCGCTGGGAGCAGTGAGGGTGGTGAAGGTGTCATCTTCGCTCCAGGTCTCGTTCCCGCTGGCGTCTGCCGAGCCGACCCGATAGTGGTACGTGGTGGAAGCGGACAGGCCTGTCAGCTCTACACTGTGGTCGGTGCCCTCCGCCCCTGTGGCCGAAAGCCCGTAGGCAGTGGTGGTGCCATATTGGACGACCGAGCTGCTAAGCTCGTCGGTGGTCCAGGTGATGACAGCGGAGGTCTCCGTGATGTCGGAAACAGACGGCCCTGAGGTGATAGCCGGCGGGGTGGTATCTCCCACAGGTGGGCTTCCTGCTTCTGCGCGTCCAGTGTGACGAACGTCATGACCAAAGATCGGCCAGGGAGAATCAGCAAGTCCCTGACTCTCCGTATGTAGTGCATAGAGGTAATAATCCGTGGCGCCAAAATAGATGGTTCCGTTTTCCACAATGACCGGTGGAGAATAAATCCCACGCTGCTTCTGCTCTATCTGATACTTCCACTTGAGCGTTCCATCGGGATGAATAGCATACAGATGGTCATTTGCTGAAGGATATCGATAGTAATCAGATGAACCGACATAGATAGTTCCGTTTTTCCCGATCGTGGGGGATGAAGCGGCATCACCATTATCGATATTGTATTTCCATTTTTCAGTACCATCCAGATTTATGGCATACAGGTGCTTATCGCCATTACAGACGTATACAGTCCCATCTGCACCAACAGTCGGAGCGGAAAACTTATCACCACCGGCTTCAAACTTCCATTTTAGACTACCGTCGGGATTAATGGCATACAGAATATTGTATGAATCTCCGATGTAAATGACTCCATCTCCATCGATAGCCATATCGGAGGATGGATCGGAATCCAATTCATAAGTCCACTTGGATGTCCCTTCGGGATTGACAGCATAAATTTTGTCATCTTCACAGCCAACATAGATCGTTCCATTCTGGTCAATAACAGGTGAAGTAACGATGCTCCCGGTCTCGCATCTCCACTTTTCGCTTCCATCCGGATTCAGGGCAAGCAAGTATTTCTTCCAATACACCAAATCAAGCAATTCGGTATATATTGTACCATCTTGCCCTATTGCAGGAGTAATGGTAGAAGATACTCCGAGGTCCTGTTTCCATTCAAGCGTACCGTTTGGATTGATAGCATATAAGTGCTTGTCATTTGAGCATACATATACAGATCCATCTTCCCCGATTGAGGGTGACCCCTTCACCCAGTCTTCCGTTTGGAATTTCCATTTCAAACTTCCGTCTGGATTCAAAGCATACACATAGGTGTCAGTGGAACCAAAATAGATGGTTCCATCATTTCCAATTGCAGGCGAGGAAAATATTTCTCCGCCAGCTTGATATTTCCAGATCAGTTCGCCAGCGTTCTGCATAGTCCGTTGAGCACTATTCTCTAAGTTAGTGCTTCCGGCCTCCAGGGAGCTGGCTATGCCTGCCATCATCGCCAGCATCAGGCCGATCCCTAACGAAACAGCTATCATACGTTCTCTCATCGTACACCCTCCTCCTTGTCAAAACTCGCCTGTCGGATGACCGCCGAATTTTCTACGACCGTATCTTTCGGAACACGATGTCTTGCTCATCCCATCTCCCTTTTTGTCGCTCCAGATTCCAAGTTACGAAAATATTTCCCAGGGTCAATCCCTAAAATTAGGGATTTCCGATGCCGGCAGTATGGCCGACCGGATGAGCTTGATTTTATATATGGGTTTGGTTATATTACTACAGAATATTACAGAAATTGGCGCAAGAAAGCTTGCGTCTAAAGCCTGAGGATGAATTGCGCCTTGATTTCTTCTCCTATATTTTGTGCTGGAGGTCTATGATGCGCAAGCTCGCTGTTAA
>QMZU01000094.1 GCA_003663345.1 Candidatus Aenigmatarchaeota archaeon
AATTCTTCCCTTATAAGCTGGCAAGCTCTAATTGATCGCGCTTTGAAAAGGCACCCTGCCAGTACCGACGGTTTTGAGCAAAACGCTCTTTGGAAACTTTCCTCTTTAAAGCTCAATCCCTCCCAAAGAAGGCACCTTCTTCGAAGGCTCGATCACCCCGATGTTCCAGCTCTTGTTGATCTTATCGTTGAGGACCTTAACGATCCTAAAAGCCCACCCTTCGGATCGCTCAAAATCCACAAGCTTCTTTTAAAGGAGCAGCTTGACGAACTTCTTCAAAGAAAGCCCGATCTTTTGAATCAAACCGCCTTTGTTGAGATCTATCTAAGCAAGCTTAAGCCAAATGCCGATCTTCCATGGGAAAGCGACCCCGCTTTAAGAGAAGCTTACCTTAATAGGCTCTGGAATTTTGTAAAAAGGCTTCCGCCAAGCAGAAATTCCCTTAAAGCAAATGTGCTTTATCATAGATTGCTTCACGATCGATCGCTGGGAATTTACAACCTGAAGCTTTTCCTCACCTACCTAAGGCTTCCAAGAAGAAGCCCTTGCATAAACAGGAAGTATCTGCAGCTTCCTGAAAATCGAAGGTATGCAGCAGACTTAAATGCCGATTACAGCCGTGTTACCGACCTTGCTCCCATTCGAAATGATGAACCTCTCATTAGGGACTACCTTCAGCATTTTCTCCTTGAGCGGGAAAGCACAGAGCCCTTCGATACCTACCTTGACGAAAGTTATGTAAGGGAATGCCTTGCCGAGACGAAGCTTCTTTACGGCAGGGGGGATCCGGAAAAATGGGTATCGCTTCTTTCTCCCGCACAGTATCAACAGCTTAGGGAAAGGGTTGATCTTGATTTTGCTCCTACAAATAAAAACTTCTTCGGGCCTAAGGATCGTGTTGCCCTGGATCTTTTTGTCAAAAATGTCCGCACTTTGATTGTTAAGATCTATGTTATAAACACCTTGAACTACTTAAGGACTCACCTTAAGCAAGTAGATACTTCTATTGATTTGGACGGTCTTGTGCCGAATTACCAGAGGACTTTCACCTATACGGAGCCTCCCATTAGAAGGGTTAAAAGGCATTTTGAATTCCCTGAGCTTGAGAAGAGAGGGGTTTACGTAATCGATTTTATTGGGAGCGGGAAAAGCAGCCGTGCTGTGATAAGAAAGGGGCTTTTAAGCTGCCTTTTCAGAACGTCTGCTGCAGGACAAGTTCTTACCGTTGTAGATGAGGAAGGAAGGCCTCTCAAACGTGCAGATATATTTTTAGGATCTCAGAGGTATCGGACCGGAAAAGACGGAAGCTGTGTGATTCCTTTTTCAACGGAACCAGGTACAAAGAAGATCGTTCTTCATTACAAGGGTTTTGCTTGCCTTGCAGATTTTGAGCATCAGGGCGAGAGCTATTCGCTGCATTGCGCTGTCCATATTGAAAGGGAAAGCCTTCTTCCCGGAGTACAGTCTCCGGTCATTGTAAGGCCTTCTTTGAGGGTGAACGGTTTTCCCGTATCGATAAAGCTTCTCAAAGATCCTGTCCTTACTATTACAACGGTTGATCTTGAAGGGATCCGAGCAAAGAAAGAGCTCAGAGATCTTAAGCTTGAAGATGGAAAGGATCTGGAGGTGAGCTTCAGGGTACCGAAGCGCCTTGCAAGGGTAACTGTGACTTTGCAAGGAAAGGTGAAAAGTTTGACTCAAGATAAAGAGATAAGGCTTTCAGCTTCAGCTTCTTTTGCTTTGAGGGGAATAGATCGAACCGAGAAGGTGGAGGATCTTCACCTTACCCGATCAGGGGAGGAGTACATTTTGGAGGTACGCGGAAAGGGAGGGGAGGCTAAGCCCGACAGAGCAGTGCTTTTTACAATTAAGCATGAGGATTTCAAGGATCCGGTTCAAGTATCGCTTAAGACGGACAAGGAGGGCAGGATTTACCTTGGAGCTTTGGAGGGGATTGCTTGGATTAAAGCTCGCGGTCCTGAGGGGACGGAAAAGAGGTGGGATCTTAGGGAGCAGAATTACCTTTATCCTCAAGTTATTCACGCAACAGAAGGAGAAAGCATTGAGCTTCCTTATTTTGGGAGAGAGGATTTGGCACCTAAGGAGCTTTTCTCTCTTCTTGAGGTTCGATCGGGCACATATAAAGCAGACTATTCAAAGGCTTTACGGATAAAGGAAGGCTTTCTTGTGCTTGAAGGTCTTAAGAGAGGGGACTATGAGCTTCTCATAAGAAGAAGCGGTCAGAGGATAAAGATTCGGGTCACCAAAGGTCCTGTTGTAGATCTTTATGCAGTAGGGAAATTGCGGAAGCTTGAGCTTAGAGGTGTAAAGCCGCTTCATATAAAAGCGATAGAAGTTGAGCCGAAGGAGCTTGTTATTAGGCTTGGGAATGTAACTTCGGGAACAAGGGTACATGTTACGGCTGTAAGGTATTTTCCGGAGTACAAGATTTTTTCCGATCTTCTCCTTCAGCCCCTTCCTTCGCCTTGGATAATAACGGTTTCTCCTCCAGAGAGTCAGTATGTAGTGGGGAGGGATATAGGAGAGGAATACCGTTACATTCTTGAAAGGAGGCTTGCTGAGAAGTTCCCTCAGGTTATGCTGCCTCGGCCGAGTTTACTTTTGAATCCTTGGCCGGTGCGTTCAACCCAAATGGGAGTCCGCCGGGCAAGACCCGGGGAAGCCTTTGGAAGAAGGACAGGGAGAGGGACTATGGAAGCAACAGGCGGCGTTGCGGGAAGAAGATACGGGCCGGCGCTTCCTCCCGGAGTGGGTTTCTCCAACCTGGATTTCCTCAAGCAGCCTGCCTTTGTGCTTACGAATCTAAAGCCCGATTCCGAGCTCAAGGTGGTTGTTCCCAGAGAGAAGCTGGGATCTTGCAATCTTATCTTTGTAGCTGCAGTTTCGCCTTTGCAAACGGTTGTAAGGAGTGTTTCGCTTCCAAAAGCAAAGGTTTCCCTGAAGGATATCAGGCTTACAGAACCTTTGGATCCGGACAATCACTTCGTTGAGAAGAGAAAGGTTACTGTGGTAAATAAAGGAGAGAGCTTCAAGATTGAGAATCTGAAAACGGCAAAGTATCAGATCTACCAGTCTCTGGGCGAAGTTTTCGATCTGCTTCAAACCTTAAGCGGGAACCCCACTTTAAGCGAGTTCTCCTTTCTTAAGAATTGGAATGCCTTAACTGAGAAAGAGAAAAGAGACCTTTACTCAAAATATGCATGCCATGAGCTCAACTTTTTTATCTACAAGAAGGACAAGAAGTTTTTCCAGAAGGTAGTAAAGCCTTATTTAAAGAATAAATTCCAAAAGACCTTTGTAGACAAATACCTTTTGGGAGAAGATCTCAGCCGCTACCTTGATCCGTGGGCATATGAGAGGTTGAATGTATTTGAGAAGATTCTACTTTCTCAAAGGATTCCTTCCGAGAGAGAAAATACAATAAAGCACCTCCAAGACCTTTTCCAACTCAAGCCCAGAGTCACCTCCTACCTTGAGAAACTCTTTGAAACAGCACTCAGGACAAAGGCACTACAGAAAAAAGCTAGGATAGCTCTTGAGTCGAAAGCCCAGTTGAAGGACAAGCGTAGGAATTATCTTCAAGAAATGGAAATTGCAAGAATTCAGCAACAGGACGCTTTAAAAGAAAAAGTTAGGATTTTTGGGGCTTACATGCCGGATGTGGAACTCTCTGAAACCGGCAAGGACCTGAAACTCCTACTTCAAAAGGAAATCCGGCAGCGCGCCGCTGTCAGGCGGCTTTACAGAGCTCCTGAGAAGACAAAGGAATGGGCTGAGAACAACTACTGGCATATACCTCCCGAGAGGGATACCTCGGGCCTTGTAAAGGTAAATGCCT
>QMZU01000095.1 GCA_003663345.1 Candidatus Aenigmatarchaeota archaeon
CAGATACCGTAACTGTTACCGTTTCGGCCCCGGTACCGCTATCCGTTTCCATAACATCCCCATCCATGGACCAGTCATTTAAAAAAGGAGATAATATCCTCTTCAGTTCTTCAGTGAGCGGTGGAGTTCCGCCTTACACATACTTATGGGAATATTTCGATACAACGGACCCGAGTACAATCATCAGTTTCGGCAACTCAGATTCGTTCCAAAAGAATGATTTCCCTGCCGGTGAATATGAGATATTCTTAACTGTTACAGATAGTGCTGGTACATCTGCTTCATACCCTGAAGATCCGCACCTTCCTCACGCCCATGGCATTCAAATAATAATATGTGAAAGTCCATTTGCAGCCATATCTTTACCGATGGACGGTAGCGTATTTGAAGAGCTGGACAGCATTCATTTTGAAGGTTCATTTAGAGGATGCTGGCCTTTAACATTTGAATGGACATCAAATATCGATGGTTTCCTTAGTAATAAGTGGTCATTTGATACAAAAGAATTGTCAGTCGGTACCCATACCATAACTTTTTACGTTCGGGACCCGCTCGGGCAATCTTCTACGAGCTCTATCACAGTCACAGTCAATCCGTCTTCATCTGTAAGGGCTATTATAACATCCCCAAAGAATGAAGAGGTTTGGGATGAAGATGATACCGTGACATTTGACGCACTCGTAGCAGGTGGCACACCTCCATATACCTACACGTGGACGTCGAGTATTGACGGCCTTTTGAGCAACTCCAAAACTTTTACAAAAACTGGTTTGAGTCAGGGAGACCATACAATAACCTTTACTGTGACAGATTCAAGCGGTTCTTCTCAGTCCGATAGTGTAACAATTCATGTCCCTCCGGAATATTTTGATTGGAGAGATTACAAAGGGCAGAACTGGTTGACACCCGTGAGATTGCAGTTGTGCGGTGATTGCTGGGCATTTGCCACAGTTGGTGTAATCGAGGCCAAATACAATATACAAGAAAATAACCCAAATCTTGATATAGACCTTTCTGAGCAGTATCTGGTTTCGGATTGTTGTGATGCAGGAAGCTGTTCTGGAGGTTACGTAGCCTTCTCATGTACAGAAAATACTGGTGTCGCGGAAGAAATATGTATAAAATATACGGGAACCAACACAGGATGTCCCAATATGTGTGATGATGCTCCAATACCTATAGATTTATGGAAAACCTCTGGTGAAATTACAGTGAATGGAGGAAAAAATATACGGCACGCTCTTGTGAAGAATGGACCGATGTATGTTGCCATAGATGCCACGCCCCTTTCGGCATCCGATAGAAAAGATAGAAACGGCTGCACGATATACACATGCGGTGGTGACCATACGGATCATGGTGTGGTGCTGGTTGGATATGATGATGATAACAGATACTGGATAGTGAAAAACAGCTGGGGTGTTTTGTCAGGATGCTCTGGTTATTACAGTTTAGATTATAACACATGTAATATAAATCAGGCAACATATATTGAATCCGTGACTCCGCCATAGGTGAATATGATGAAAAGAAGAACACAAAGCCTTGCATGCTTTTCATTATTCTTGATTATTTTGTCTGTTACTGCTCTGGCCCTTAAAAATCCTGCTGCTATTTACTGCAAAGAGATGGGATACACCATGTATATCGAGGAGACAGAAGCAGGGGAAATTGGTATGTGCAGAATTTCAGAGACAATCTCCTGTCCGGCATGGGAATTCCTTACAGGCACTTGTGGGGAGGAGTATAGTTACTGCAAAAAAATGGGTTATGGTATCAAAACGGTAAATGATACGAATAAATGTTCCAACATACCCCTTTCAAGATGTGCAGTCTGTGTTCTTGAAGATGGAAAAGAAGTAGAGGTCACGAAACTGATGGGCCTGAATTTTCAGGAGGGTGTTTGCGGAGACGGCAAATGTGTTTTGGGTGAGGATTACGTAAGATGCCCCCAAGACTGCCCTTCAGGTTCCTTGGATTATTACTGCGATGGTGTTGTTGACGGAAAATGCGACCCGGATTGTACAGAGGAAACCGACCCCGACTGCATAAGAGGCATTCTGATATGTGGGGACGGTATATGTAAAAGGGGTGAAAATCGGGAGACCTGTCCCATCGACTGTCCATCAGGTGTTAGTGATAACTTCTGTGATGGAATAAAGGATAAGAAATGCGACCCGGACTGCTCCGAGGAAGAAGATTTTGACTGCCACTGTGGTGATGGAATATGTAACTTTGGCGAAACGTCTGGAGATTGCCCACAGGATTGCCGCGAACCTGAAATTGATTTTAACATGGTTCTGTTGCTGATTTCTGCGGCTTTTTTGATAGGAGTCGCAATATTGATAATTCACAGAAAAAGAAAAAGGAGTGAGGAGCTTTTGAAAACACTGAAGATGTTGAAAGAGGGGTATTAATCAGAATCTATAAATCCTTTCCTGTACATTAATATATCGATATCATGGATACCAGAAGTGAAAAGGTAATAATATTTCTTCTTTTGCTTCTGCTAGTGATGTCTGTTGTGAAGTTCATTCCACAGGTTTCCATAACAGCTGGTTTCATGGAAAGGGCAACAACACCTGTTCAGAACGTTTCGGAAAAAACTGAAGTGAAGGAATTTGTTCCGGGAAAGATTGGGATGCTTATTCCGGCTGTTGATGAGAATGGAGAGGGTGTTGTTGTTGGTCTCACCGTTGAGGTCAAAGAGGGTGAGGGCCGGCTTCTCACGAATATAGAGAATCTTCTCTTTTTCCTCGATACACAGAATTCCATAAACGTTGCCAAACATCTGGCAGAGAACTACACAGGTATCGATACTTCTGACAAGGATATAATCTACAGTGTTGACATAAATAGGTCCGGAATAATAGAAGGGGATTCTGCGGGTGCGGCCATGGCAATAGCAACAATCGCCGCACTCGAAGGCAATGACCTCAACTCTTCTGTTATGATAACAGGTGCCATAGATTCAAATGGTAGAATACTCCAGGTTGGTTCGGTCTACGAGAAGGCGCTCGCCGCCAGCGAGGCGGGTGCCGAACTCTTTCTGGTGCCCAAGAACCAGAAGGTCTTCCGTGAGCTGAGAAGAGTCAAGACCTGTGAAATGATAGATGGGGTAGAATACTGTGAAATAAAGTACAGATATGTCACACCCGAATCCCTCGGAGAGATGGAAATAAAGGAGGTTGCCACCCTTGAGGAAGCGCTTAAATACTTCGGTCTGGTGATGGAATGAAGGCTTCGGATTCATTGATATTGGTGGGTTCTCTTCTGCTTCTCAGCGCGTTTGTTATAGCAGTGTTACAGCCCTTCAATCCTGAAGATTATGTGAAGGTGGACAGGATAGAGGTTCACGGAAACATTCTTGTGGTGGGTTCCGGATGCAAGGGGTTGGTGGCAACTGTCTCCTTTGAAAGGGCCGATTCCATTCAGAAAGGGCTGGACAAAACCCTCGACTTCAGACCAAATACCCATGACATATTTGCAGACTTGATACAGTTCTTTAATATAACCTATGAAGCCGTGCTCATAGAAAAGGTGGAGAACAGTGCTTACTATTCCGACATGATTCTGAAACAGGGCAATAAGGTTCTGAAACTCGATTCAAGACCGAGTGATGCCATAGCAATAGCCCTCAGAACGGATACGCCGATTTATATAAGGAAATCTCTTCTTGAGGAGGAAGGGATTGATATCTGTGAATGAACCGTTTCTTTTTACTCTCATAGGAAAATCTAGAAAAACTAAAAGATGCGAAAAATCCAACGGCAAAAACTAATTATTTAAACAACAATTGACGAAATGAAATGAAGGATATTTTTAACCTTTTCTTTTCGAAAG
>QMZU01000096.1 GCA_003663345.1 Candidatus Aenigmatarchaeota archaeon
GATTACTACAAAGGGAAGAGATGCGTCTACATACAGAATGGCGATCAACTGAGAGACAACTCGCAGCTTGCAAACCACTTCTTCGGGGAGAACGACGATGCGATAATCGTATCAACTCCTGACCTCTTGAACGCCATCTTGTCTGTGAAGAAGAAGATTTGGATACCTAATATCGTTGTGGATGAAGACTTCTTAGAGACTCGGTTAGTGAGATCGTATTCAAATCCTTTGATCATAGGTCATTCTCCTACGAATCCGAGGAGGAAAGGGACGTTCATGTTCATCAGAGCGTTAGGAGAGCTCGCGAAAGAATATCCTGTAACTTTTGATCCGATAGCCTTCATGCCCTGGTACAAGTGCATCGGGTATAGGGCTATGAATCATCATGTGCTTTTCGATCAGATAACCGAGGATATAGAGTGGTACGGAGTCTGTTCGATTGAGAGTGCGTGGATGGGACAGCCAGTGATCGTGAACAAGCTATTGCCGATTGATGCAGGTGATCCTCCGTTTCTTCAGGTGACTTCGAGGAATTTGAAAGGTGATCTAAGGAAGGCATTAGAAGTGCTCTGCGATGAGAACGGCTATTATGATTTGGCAATAAGACACCAGCAGTGGGCTAAGGAATTTCACGATCCGAAGAAGCGAGCTGAGGAAAGGGCAAAGTGGATGATGGAGAACGCTACTGAGTGGAGGAAAGATCATGGCTTCTTTACTGATAAGGAGTTATTGATGAAGGGATGGAAATGGGAGAAGGGACGAGGAGTGAGGCTCTGGTAAATGGTCAATTACCTGATCATCGTCCTAGATTCATGCAGGTATGATCTGTTCGTTGAAGTGCTGCCAGAGACTGAGTTCTTCAGAAAGCTCGGTAAGGTAACCAAGTCTTATTCAGTATGCAGCGTAACCGGACCATCATTCGTTGAAATTTTCGGGAATGGGTACTTTCCTCAACCTGTGCCAGATAACTTTCCGTTCAAGCCGAGAGGAGAAGTGAATTTTATACAGCATAGGGCTGAATACAAAGTATTATTTACTGGGATGCCGATGCTCTGGAAGGGCTCTGTTGCGGTGCGATCCACTGTTGAATGCTTTGATGATTATCGATTCCAGAGGACGCGTTCAGTTTGTAAAGAAGGAGTTGATTATTGGAATGAGCTCTCCAGGGCTCAATATCCTCTTTTCTTCGTGTTGTGGACTGGAGAGACACACTGGCCATATTCGCTTCAAGGATATGATGGAACGTTGTATGGCTCTCCAGATGCATACAACAGGGGTCGAGATGTATACAAACCTGAATTCTTTGAGTTGCTCAAGAGAAAACAGAAGGAAATGATCGCTTACTGCGATGAGCAACTCTCCAAGCTAAAGTTCTATCTCCCAACCTGGGTAATTGTAATGGCTGATCATGGAGAGGCCATGGGAGAGGATCATAAGATCGGTCATGGAGTTTATCCTCATGCAGTAGAATTTGAAGTGCCATTTCAGTGCAAGCTGGTGAGACCGTGACTCACCTAGATGAAATCGTAAACAAATCGATTTACATTCTAAGAGAGGTGCGAGCTGAGTTTAAGAATCCATGTATTCTTTGGTCAACTGGTAAGGATAGTACCACCATTCTGAGTTTGGTTCGTGAAGCTTTCTTCGGGGAGATACCTTGGGATGTTGTTCATATAGATACTGGATGGCAGTTCGAAGAAGTCTATGAATTCAGGGAGATGCTTCAGGAAGAGTGGGGCTTCAATCTGGTTATTGCTAAGAGTCCACTTGCAGGTAAGATTAATCCCAGATTCTCGAATATCTCCCACTTTGAATGCTGCATTAAGCTGAAAACTAAACCGCTAAGAGATGTGATAGAAAAGAACGGATATGATGCTGTGATCGTCTCAATAAGAAGAGATGAACATGCCATGAGGAATATTGAACGAGTATTCTCTCCTAGAGATCGGGAGTTCAGATGGAGATTAGTGCGAGAGAAGAGCTCGATGATTGGTGACGCACCATTTGAAAGCTTGCAGCCGATTGAGCTATGGGATCTCTTCAGGAATTATTTCAAGGATGCACATCACATACGGGTGCATCCGATCCTGCATTGGACTGAAGTCGATGTTTGGAGATATATTAAGACTCGAAGATTGCCCACGAATCCTCTCTACTTCTCGAAAGATGGAAGGAGATTTAGGAGCATAGGATGCAAGACCTGCAGCGTTCCGATCCCTTCCCATGCAAGCTCAATCGATGAGATAATTGAGGAAGTTCTGACGTCCACGGAAACTGAGCGAGAAGGGAGGGTGCAAGATAAGGAGGAAGAGCACATCATGCGGAGGTTGAGGGCTCTTGGCTACATGTAGAAAGCTTTATATCAATTATGGCTAAAGTAATAGACGATGAGCCATGAGAGAATTGGGACCCGTCAGAGTCCTCACGAATGCTGAAAACACGGGAGCATCTCCAGTCTTAGATACCAACGGAAGATCGAAACTGACGATGATTGTAGTCGCCACGAATGTATCGAGTGGAGCTACAGTAGCCCTTGAAGGCTCACCTGATGGTACTAATTGGTACACCATAGGATCGATAAATGTCACTGCAAGTGGGACGAGTTATCTATCTAAGAATGAAGCGCATCCAATGATAAGGGCGAATATCACATCGAGGACTGATGGGAAGTACACTGTATATCTGTATGCTGGGCGAGGGTGATGGGCAGATTAACTGCTCGTGAATGCCTTGCTGTGCTTGAGGAGAGGATAAACAACTTAGCGGACAGGTTCGATAGATTCGAGGAGAACCAGCAGAAGCTGTTGGACAGGATAACTTCTGAGATCGAGAAGAATGCACGGAGTATTAATGATTTATCGCATTCAGTCAAGCTGTTGATGGATGAGAGAAAGGAGAAGAGGGAGCTTGATATCAAGTGGAAGCTCTTAATATCATCTACATTTATAAGCTTTGTTTTATACATTATCAGTGAAGCTATAAGCAAGGTGATATGAATTGTCCTATTCGCCTCAATACACATCAGAAGCTCTCGTGGAAGCTATAACTCAGATAGATATTACGGATTCTACGTCTCCTAACTCTAGTCAAGTGCTCACATGGATCGAGGAAGTGGAGAAGGAGGTTGAGGAGAGGCGATTGGGATCGCATACCGCATCTGACGTCTACATCGATGTCCCCAATACCGAGGAGATAGAAGGGTATTATTCGGCGACTTACAGAGCGAAGACTGGACAGCTGTATATCTTGACGAGTATGGGAGCCGGAAGGCTTGTGCCTCTTACGAATATAAAGGGACCTATTATCTCTATCACTTCGCTGTATAAGAATGATGAAGATCCAACTGATACGCCTGATTGGGAGCAGCTGACTGAGGGACCGGGAGATGGCTCTGATTTTATCTTACTGCAAGCAACATCAGGTAGCAAGACTTATGGATATGCGCTGTGGATCTATGATAACTTTCCGCTTCCGGGTCCTAAGCGCCTGAAGATGACTTATACTTATGGATACAATGTAGACGAGAAGATACTGCAGGAATGGTGTACGCTGAAGGTCGCGATAAAGGTACTGCAGGCGAAGATGGGTACCAGCTCAGGTGAAGGATTAACTGAGTTTGCTGGAGGGGACTTAGGCACTTACATCCCTACACAATATCAGACGAGGATAAGTCTTTTCAAGCAAAGGATTGCTGAGATAGAGGCAACGTATTTCCCACACGAACTTGCAGTGGCAATCTTGAGTTGAAGACTGCTCAGTTAGAGCCTTATTTCATTCCGTGCATTGTGACTTACAGAAGTAAGAGTTGGGTAGCATATAAC
>QMZU01000097.1 GCA_003663345.1 Candidatus Aenigmatarchaeota archaeon
CGCCCTGTACATCCGCTTCGCCGAGCGGCCAATCGTGGAGAGCGAGGAGGTCTCCAGGGGGATCATCCTCGATTTCGACGACGAGGGCCGTGTGGTGGGCCTGGAGATCCTCGGGGTCAGCGAGAAGTTTTCCCCGGAGGATCTCCAGAGCGTGCAGGTGGAGATACCGAGCTTCAGCAAGGCCTAGATCCCCGTCCCTGTCTTTACAAGAACTCCCGGATAACCTTCTCCAGATCCTTTCGGTGCACGATCCGCAGGATGACCACGTCCTCCCCTTCGAGGATGTAAAGCAACCGGTAGGTTCCAATCCGAGCGCGAAAGATTTCTGGTTTGCGGCCCCTAGTGGCTGTGATCTTCTTCACGTGGGGTGCGTTGGGGGAAAAATCGACCTCCTCCAGTTTGGAGAGGATCCTCCTTTGCTGGGCGGGGGAGAGGGCCTTGAGGTCCTTCTCGGCCCTAGCGGTCAGATAGACCAAGGTCCGCCTTGACCTCGCTCAAGGGCTTGATCCGCCCGGCGGCGTAGTCCTCCAGGGCCTCCTTGAGGCCCTCGTGGAAGTCAGGATGGTGGACGAGGATAAAATCCTCCAGCTCCTCCTCGGTGATAGGCTGGATGATGGCCACAGGCTTCCCGTGGCGTGTCACGATAATGGGACCTCGCTCCCGGAGTTTGCGAATGACCGCGGACGTGTCATCGTGGAGCTCTTTGATGCTGACCATAACCATAAAAGCCTCCTTTATGGGAAGGAGTATAGCGCATTAACTAGATAAGTGTAACCCTATTCGAGGGTCTCCGGAGCGTGCAAGAGACAGTGTCACCAAAAAAGCTGCAAGGCTACGGAGTTCACCTCCCATGCATCGTTGGACTTCGAAAGGGTGGGGGGACGTTTGGTGAACGCTTCCCGACGGCGTCTGATGCGGCCCCCCCGGTTTGGGAACCTAAAGTTCCACATAACTTCGTTTAAGGTATACAGCTTCAAATAAGTCGCTGTACATCCAGAACTCACCGACTATCGTTGCATAATCGCCCTTTCTTAACTCCGCCAAACCTGGGTGAGGACCGGTCTTCGTAAAGTAGCAAATAACCGAAGGATCAAACGCGGTGGCATTAGGGTATTCAGCCAAAACGACAAACGGCTCATCCGTGAACTCGTTGACCCCAATATCTTCTACATATCCGCTTACCGCGATTACTTTGCCCGAGTATTTGATCGTGGCGGCATATTCGTTTTCTTGGAACTCGGCAATTATTTCTCCAACGGTCACGCGGTATGACACAGAGGGATGCTCAGTTACAGTAATGCTTCGAGTCGTCTTGTCAGTAGCTCCCTGGTTATCTCGGACAGTTAGCCTAACCGTATACGTGCCTGGATTTGTATATGTATGAGTCGCGGTCATTCCGCTTCCTGTTGCACCATCTCCGAAGTTCCAGGAGTAGCTGACGATTTGACCATCGGGGTCAAAAGAGCCTGATGCATCAAAAACAACCGTCAAAGGAGCGGGACCTTGTGAAGGGTTTGCAACGAAACTGGCTATAGGAGGTGTATTAGTGGGAAAGCAGCCCGCGAGGAAGAGGGAAAAGAGCAGCAAAACCAGAAAAGTCCGCGCTCGGTTGAAGGTCATCTTCACCCCCTTACCATAATGTAGGGAGGTTGGAAGTTTGTGACAAATTTGAACAGGAGTGGTCTAAATGCTCACTCGTTTCCGATCCCTTTGGAGTTTGGGTCGGGACGCGGTGAAGGGGCGCTGATCGTCGCGGCCTTGTGACGGTAGGGCTCACGAAGTCAGCTCTGCGTGCCGTCGAGCCCGCGCCTTCCATCTCCGAAGATCGGTATTGATGAGCTCATAAGCCAAGCCCACGCTGATCCCGAACCGATTCGCGATCTCCCGATAACTGCGGCCCCGCCGGCGGAGTCGCTTCATCCGCCGGATGTTGCGGATCCCCTCGGGATCCTCCACCAGGCGGCCGTCGGGGCCGATCCTGAATCCGTAGGGGATCCGTCCAACCCACTCGCCGCGCTCTCGCTTGAAGCGCAGGGTGCTCCTGGTCCGCTCGGAGATCGTCTCCCGTTCCCATTGCGCCACCGCCCCGAGTATGTGGAGCACGAACCTTCCGCCGGCGGTCGTGGTGTCCAGGGATTCCTCCACCGAGGCCAAAGCAACACCATCGAAGAGATCGTCGATCAGGTAACCGAGGTCCCGCACCGAGCGCGTCAAGCGGTCCAGCTTCGCGACTACGACGGCCTGGATCCCGTCGGCCTCGAGGTCGCGGAGCATCTCTTGAAGGGCGGGGCGGTTGAGGTCCTTTCCGGAGAAGCCCTCGTCGCGGTAGATCCTCACCAGGCGCCAACCCTTGGCGGTGCAGTAGGCCTTGATCTTCTCCTCCTGGGCGTCCAGGGATAGGCCCTCCCGCGCCTGTTCGTCAGTACTCACCCGCACATACCCCACCACCTTGATCTTGCGCGCCATCTTGACCAGCTCTGTGGCCATTATGGCGCTTTATTTGGACATTGTCAAGCTCAATATGTTCAACAAACGGTCGTTTGTTGAACAATGCTAGGACAACATTCTTGTAGCGAAACGGACAGGCGGCAAGCATCCCTGGAGAAGATGCTTGCGGTGTTGCCAAAACTCGGTTCCCAAGCGCGATGGGGTCCTCCCCTAATCAGAGGGCCGTTTTTTGGCCTTTCCGCGGAAGGGGACGGGGGGGGAATAGGCCGGCGGCCGCGGAGGCCGAAAACGACGCCCTCAGCCGCCCCGGAAAGGGAGACGCCGCCCTCCCCGGGGCGGCGCCGACGGACGAAGAGGAGGAGCCTTGGCGAAGAGGAACTCAGGGAGACGGCGGGAGGAGCCGCGCGAGGACGCGGTCCCACGGGACGCCGCGGGCGGACGCGAGGCGCCGGGCCTCGTCGTGAATGGCGTCCCACAAGGTATCGAGAGCGTTTTCCACCTCGGGGTCGAGCTCTCCGGTGGCCTCGAAGCGCTCCAAGGCCGGCCCGACGGTAGCCCCGAGGCGGGCCCAGGCCCTTTTGTAAGCCTCCTCAACGATGGCCTCCGCCTCGGGGTCGGTCCCTCCGCTGAGACGTTCGAGACGGTCTATCCGCCGCTCAAGCTCCCCAGGGCCGGTCATGTCTCATCCTCTCCTCCAAGGCCCGAACCCGCTCCTCCAGGTCCTGGAGGCGCGATAAAGTCTCGAGCTTAACCAAGTACTCCAACACCGCGCGGGCGGAAGAGACCTTCGCGGCGGGAGGAGCGTCTGGGGAGCGGAGGACTTCCCGCAAGGCCTCACAAGCATGATGCCCCAGGGCAAACAGGCGCCGCTTGATCCGGTCCAGGGCCTCCCGGGAGACCTCGTCCAGGGCGGCACGGATCTGGGGGTCGTGGAGCCAGCGCCGCACCGTGCGGTCGCTCACCCCCAGCTTTTCCGCCACCTCGGAGGTGGAAAGCCCTTGGGCGAGGAGCTCCACCGCCCGGAGACGCTTACCCAGGAGCGGGGCGCGGTCGTTCACGGTCCCTATAGGTCACACCGCGGCTATGGCCTTCAACCGCCTTCGAGCGCTTTCCCCGCCGATCTCCTCCGCGATGGCGGAAAGCTCATTAATGACTCCGACCAAGCGCCGCGCCAAGTCCGGGGGCATGGCGTCGGCCAGCGCGTAAAGGTCGGCGATGACCGCCTCCAACGCCCCCGCCCGCCAGTCTTCGGAGGATTTGCGAACGGGCAGGGTTCGGGACTCCACTCGCGGAGCGGGGGCGGAGTTCCTGAGAGCGGGCGGAGGCGGTGGATAGAGCCGTTCC
>QMZU01000098.1 GCA_003663345.1 Candidatus Aenigmatarchaeota archaeon
CTTACAAAGACTTTCAGCTTTGGGTGGGTGGAGACCTTGGGAAGGAGATAGAAATCTTGGCCAAGGATGTTATTGGGGATGTCGATGTTTACGTGATGCATCATCATGGGAGCAAAACCAGTAGTTCTATGCCCTTTCTTAGCGCCCTCAAACCTGAGATTACGATCTGCCAGGTAGGGGAGAAAAATCCTTATGGCCACCCTCACGAGCTTACAATCCACTCCGTGCTCAACACACCTGACACAGATGGTGATCCCACCAACGGAACCCCTGTCCTGATTCTCCAAAATAGAGGGTACTACTCCGGGAATAACCCCAGAGTTTATATTGCCGACCCAGACGGGCCAGGTGGATTGCCAGGGACTATTGAGCTCAAGACGGATGGCACCAGTTACACAATAAGCGCGCCCGGACTATCTGTGCCGATCAGCTTAAGTACAGATAGAGCTGAGGAAGTACCTGAAACCGTAACCTCGACACCCGAGTCAGTACCCCCAGCTGCCGAGTGCACCCTTTCAGTAATCCTGGAATCAGTAGAACTTGTTTACAACAATCACGTGGGCAACGATTGGTATTTGGAATTCTTTGTGAACGGACAGCAAGTGCCAGTCTATCAGTTCGGTCTTCCAAAAGTTGTGTGGACGACAACCTTTAGTGAGATGACGACCGTCACCGTAAAGGCCCGGGTTATTGAAGAGGACAAATACCCAGACGTTGGTTTTGCCATGAAGACTTTCACAGTTACGTGCCCCTCGCTTTCTCAAGCAGCTACATTGGAAGTGCTAGTAAGAGAAGATCGGGGCCGCTATGCTGGAAACACCGCCTTATGGCGGTTCCGGATAAGGGTTGAAACATCACAATAAGGTTTTCTAAAAGAAATGGCTCCGGGCTGTTTCCGCTACTTGAGACCCGCAACATCCAGCGGATGAAGTGATACTGCCGGCGGGGGTGGAGCTATCGCAAGATCGCGGAACGGTTCGGGATAAGTGTTGGCCTAGCACACACGCTTATTACGATGGATTTACAGAAATGGAAGGCACGAGCTCCATGCCATCCTTGTGCCAAGCCCTAATGGGTTTCGCCGTCTTGGTTAAAAGAAGAATCAGGGCTTCCTTCCTGATAGGCCAGTTTCCTTATCTTGTTTTCTTCGTTTGCAACCCAAAGCATTGTGACAAATAACAAGACGACACCAATACTATCAACCACAAACAGCCCTCCCGTCAGTATAGACCAAGCAATGGAAGCAAAAGATTGCACGTCTAAAAACTTTTCCCACTGGGTATTCAACTTGGCTATTCCTATCCCTATAAATCCTAACGAGGGCATAACCATTGGTACCACACGTGCCAAAGCTAATAGCAGATGACATACCCGTTTACATTTGCACTCCCCTCCGCGTTTTTCGGAAAGAAACCTTTCCCACCGAAGCAATCCGCTTGGCAACATTTTGCGTATATGCTCCTCAATGTACTGAGCATTATAAGCGATAAATAAGTCATGTCTAAGCAACCACAAACTGAAAGATAAAAAGAAAAAACCAGCGGCCAAATTTATTGTTGATACCCATTCTTCCACCATGGACAGCTCCTGTTTTTTAGTAAGGAGCACACTTAATAGAGCTGTAATTCCACCAAGTGCGACCAGCCCATAGTGAACGATCGTCTGCCGCAACTGAATTCTAAGCTCAATTTCTTTTATTCTTGCCCGAAAATCCTCCATTAACCATTGCTGAAAAAATTCGCTGTGCAAATTTTTCTTTTCCATAAAAAGACACCTTGAAATTATCCTGAACAAACTAAAAGCGTTCAAATCCTCTCACGCTACAGATTCTTATCCGCCTAGTGTCTTCTTAACTCCTAAGTGTTCTCTCCTCTTGTGTAATAAATCACATTGCCATGTAGAACCATCTTGGGATCAGGTAAGCCTGAAGCCCCTAGTGTCCCATCAGGGCGGAGGTATTGATGGACGAGAGCTACCTTATTGCCATCCGAATCATAGTACGCTACTATCTGGCTACGAGTACAGAAAGGTTCGTCAGCTTTGGGAGGAGCTGGATGTTTATCTTTCCGTATTTGCTGTTGTAACTCACCGCGCTGAACTTTGGCAAATAGCTCCAGCTCATTAAACAATCGGCGGAGTTGTTCGGCAGATACGCAGCACCGTGGAAAAGAAAGGAGCGTCATGAAAACCTCCAATATAGATTTGGAAATTCGGACAAAGCTTGCAAGTTACCTTGCCAACGAAATCGCCTTAGAAGAATTTTATGACTGGTTTGTACCAGTAATATGGAACATCGAACAGTTCCAGAACCAGGGTGCCCTTGATTTAGCTTATGAAATTCAGCTTCGGCTTGCTGAGTTTTCCAAAGGACATTGGTCTGAAAAGGAATTAAAATCCAAATTGTCTCAGCTATTACTCCGACACAATATAGCTGTTGAGAGTCAATCCACGCAAACATTCCCACTCACACAAACATCTTCTAAGCCTGTGTTGATTGCGTCGTGGTTTTTTGTGAGCTCTCAGAAACCACACGCATATAGACCACCCGCAGAGGCACCCGCGTAACTAGCTTCTTTTCGAGCATAACATCAAACCAGTGCAGCCCTTCTTTTTCCAGCTTTAAACTCATATTAATGATTAAATTGGCTCCTTTATCTTCTCCTTCGAAGAGCACGGGGAAAGTCCATTCTCCTTTTACTTCGTTGGCAGGATCGACTAACCGCACTGTTACTGTGCGTTTGCCGTGAACTGCACCTGACTTAAATCCTAGAACCATCACAAGTTTTGCCAATATAGCGGGCATTTCCTCAGGTCCTTCGGGGCCTGCTGCATGCACAAGGCGGTCTACGATTCGAATCAAACTAAGAACCCCATCTTTTTCTTCTAAGACTCTTTCACACAATACCGCCATAGCTAAAAAAGGCTCCTTGCTAACCTCGATTTCCCTGGTCTCCATATGACCTCCTTTCTTGGAAAACGTTGTTGCAAGCCCGCGTTTTAGTCCTGTTTGTTAAAACTTGGCCTTTCTTCTTGTATACTTTGCAAATCTTCCGGAGAAAACTGTTCGCTCACATTTAGGATCTCTAGACCTACCACACGACCTTGGTCGTCAAAGTCTAAAATAAGCCCCTTGGTCACTTCTTCACTTTCCACAATAGGCCGTTCGGCGAAGCGGATATGAAGAGCGTTACTCTCCGGATCAAGCTTTATTCTCATTTGCCTTTCAACCTCCGATCGAAAAAGGCCGTAATTACAAGATACGACACTCTTTTTCCTTTAACAACAACGCGCAAAACTTTTCCTTCAACCCGCCGGAAAGCATGCCAGATCTCCTCCGTCTCCTTTTTTAGTCCAGTCAGGGTGGAGGACGGTCTCTACAACCAGCTCCCTGGGAAGGCCGCGCTCTCGGAGCATGTCCTCGGCGTATTTGGTGAAGCGAACCCTCTCCATCACTTAAGCCACAACGCAACTGCGATTGCGACTAACGACATTGCCCCGACAGCGCACGACACCGCTATGACAATATCCACGACGTCGCATCGTCGCGATTGTCGTCGCGACAACGTCGCGCCATTCTCTATTGTCGCATAAGCCCCAAGAGAAGCACCAGTTTCCTCGATGTCAAGAACTTTAGAGACCGCTTGACTAAACGACATTCCGCTGTCGCGAAGTTGTCGGATCTGGCGCAATAGCGCCACCGCGTCGTCGGACAAGACAA
>QMZU01000099.1 GCA_003663345.1 Candidatus Aenigmatarchaeota archaeon
AGGTGTAAGAGGGAGTTCATTCCAATATATATTATAAAGAGCGAGGCGCCCCTTTTCCTTAACGACCCACTGACAATATCCTATCTCGAAAACAAAAACTTCATGAAGGTCATGCTCGTGGAAGAGCTCATCGAAAACATCTGGAATGAAAGGGTTGTATCAAAAGAACTCAGAAACGCGGTTGTTCACAGACTCACCAGAGAAATCATGAGAAGAACCGGTCCAAATCTCGAGCCAGAAGTGGAGAGGTGTCTGTCCTTCCTTGGAAGGAGAAAGGAGTGGTTACTCTCGGAAAAACTTGAATGGAACCCTGAGGAAAAAAGCGCTAAAGAATTCGTCGAAGAGAAGGGATGGATTTAAAGGTTCATGAGAAATAATTCAATGCCCGATGATGAGAGCCGAACAGGCGGTCTGAGGGCCTCATACTTTGTACCTTAAAAGTGCCATCACCCCACCGATTCTCTTCAACTTCTCTCCTGCTTCATGGGAATCGGATATGATGAAAACCTTCCCGCCCATCTCCTCAACCTTATTCATCAATTCCTCGAAATCCCTTATCATCGGTTCACTTACCAGAAGGGTCTTCACCGCCCCCTGTTCAGCCACTCTTTTAACCTCCTCAAGCCCGTACTCCACCAGCCCCGAACCTTTCCCAATCTCCTCGAATGCCTCTTCAACTTTTTTCGTTTCTTCCACAACTCTACTCTCCTTTCCCACTCTCTCCACAGCACCCCTGTTTATAACCTCTTTCAGACCAGGCACGCCCGTGTGCGAACAGCTTTCAATCATCACATCCATATTCAGAACCCTCTTCAGCTCATCCTTGACAAAACCAGGACCAGCTATCACGACACCATCCACCCTCCCCTCATAACCCTTTATAATAGACGCAACCTTTCCCAGATAATCGCTTTTTCCCGACTCGTACATCTTTCCACTCCTTCCGCTCCTCACCTCACCGACCTTCTCAATCCTGTTGGTTATGAGAAAGATATGTGCCTCCTCATCATCTATTGTACAGACCAGAACCCTTGGAGGTTCCCTGATGCTCTTCTGAAGTTCAGAGAGCTGCCACTTCTTCCACTCTTTCTCGATGTTGAGAACAGCCCCCTCCTCACCAACAAAAGTATGATAGGACCCAATACTGACATCATCCGGACCCTCAATCACAAGACCCTTTATGCGCAGTTTTCCTGTGTCCTCCTGAAAACCAAAATCCTCCACGCGTATTTTCAGAAATACTGGAACCTTCTCTCCTCTCTCCTCTCTCTCACCTCTTCTGATGACCTTTCTTCTCATCGTTTTACCGGAGACGAGGTCTCCTTTTTCAAGAACCTTCTCCAGAGTCCAGAGGTCATCCGGGTTTTCAATCTTCACCTTCACAGTCCCGTGCTTCAGGTCCTTCTTCAGAATCTTCATGAAATAAATACCATTCAAACCAATATAAATCCCATGCTGGAATTCTTTGAAACCATTGGAAAGCTCAAGGATATCAGGAGAACGGGCTGGGTCATAAAGGGTGTAGAAAATCCTGAAACGGTTGCAGAGCACACCTTCCGGCTCGCCCTTATGTCGATGATTTACGGAATGAAGCTCGGACTGAATGTGGAGAAGATGGTTAAAATGGCACTGATTCATGACATAGGTGAGGTTCACACAAAGGACATACCAACAAGGTTCAACGAGGATGACCAGCCCGTCACCAATTCCGAAAAGAGAAAACTTGAGGAAGAGGGAACGAAGAGTGTCCTTTCCCTCCTGCCAAAAAAACTTTCAGAGGAACTCTTCAAGCTCTGGTTTGAATTTGAAAATAAGGGTTCGGAAGAGGCGCGACTGGTTCACGACCTCGACAAGGTTGAGATGGTGCTCCAGGCGCTTGAGTACAGAAGAGAACACAATCTCGACCTTGACGAATTCTTCATGACAGCAGACCGAAGCATATCCCATCCTCTTGCCAGAGAACTCTTTTCCAAGATAAAGAAGGAATATGAAAGGGTTTCCTGACACTTTTTACTGATGCATGAATTTTTCAACTGCTCTTTGATGATTCGGATTGGAATGAAAACAGATGTCAAAACCACATAAAACAGTGGAGCATAAACAAAATTCAGGATCATTGCTTCAATAAGTGGCTTCATCGAACCTCTTATCCTTTTCAAGGAATAGAAGGGCAGGTTGAACATCATTGGATATATCATGATGAATACAATGGCAATTTTTGGACAAAAATTTAAGATTATAAAAATGACCCAGAGTTATGCCTAACAATATGGCTAATAATTGCATAATAAACCATATCCCCCGACAGGTTTTTTTGTATTTTCTGTATCACATTCACCCGAATTTTTCATATAGGCAGACCGAGCCAGGAGAAAACTCCTATCATCTTCAATCCCATGTAAACCATCACGATAATGAAAACCCACTTCAGCGATTTCGGATGGATTCTGTGTGCTGTGTGCGCTCCCACCTGCGCCATCGGAATGCTCGTTCCTGCCAGCAAAATCCACTGTAAAAGGTTGATGTAGCCAACGGAATAAGGCGGCAAGCCGGAAACATTTAACCCGTAAATCATGTATGCTATTGCTCCCCCCAGGCTTGTGAATATCATGACTGCTGTCGAAGTGCCAACCGCTTCGTGCATGTGATAGTTCAAAAATATCACCATCAGAGGAACCATCAGAACCCCACCCCCTATTCCTACTAATCCTGTAACAAAACCGAAAACAGCACCGAGGAAAATATAGGTTAAGGGGTTTGCATGCGGTTCTCCCTCAACCCTTATGGGGTGGGCGGTGGCCATTCTTAAAGCGCCGAGAAGAATCGCCGAGCCGAAGATAATTTTGAGAACGCTTCCCGGTAGATTGCTCGCAACCCATGCCCCCGCAAAAGTGAAGGCAATGCTTGTTAGACCGAGAATTATTGCCTGCCTCCAGAGAACCACCTCTTTTTTATGATGCCTTATAGAGCCGCTCAGCGCGGTTGGAAAAACAACCAATAAATTGGTTCCAAAAGCAACTCTGATAGCTATAGTTGGGTCTATTCCCATTGCTGTTAGAACCCAGTACTGAACAGGAATCATTATAAAACAACCACCCACTCCGAGCATACCTGAGACCAGACCCACCAAAGCACCTGTAATCAATAAAGCCAATATGTACATTATAGATATCATCTCACATCACCTCTTTCTTTCATAACATTTTCTCTTGCCTTTGGGATAAGGTCATATTTTTTCAAGAGCGATTGAATGAATGCTCTCCTGTTCTTTTGCGGAAATGAAATCGCTCCTGCAGGACAATAAACCCTGCAATTATCGCACCCGACCATGCAGTTATAAGGATTCTTAACTTTTGACCTGTTTTTCTTAAAATCAAATTCAAAAACATTTCTACCGCAGACAGTGAGACAAACCCCACAACCACTGCATTTTTCCTGGTCAACTATGGGATACCACTTTATTTTCTTTCTATCGATTCCCCACCATTTTGAAAAATCGACCTTTGACAAAATCTTCCTTACCTTTGGATTTGAAATCCTGTAATAAACCCTTTTCCCCTCTCTTCTTGATTCAATAACATCCAAATCTTCAAGTTTTGCCAGTTGAATCGAAACTGTTGATTGCGTTCTTTCTGTAAATGGAATGATCTCACAAACGCATTTTTCCCCATTAAGTAGAAGTTCAACTATCCTCAATCTGGTCTCATCGCTCAATGC
>QMZU01000100.1 GCA_003663345.1 Candidatus Aenigmatarchaeota archaeon
GTCCAGGATCAAAAGGTCGGCTAGGCGGCAGGCCAGGCTCTCCAGGCCGTGGATCAGGCGGGCGGTGAGGCGGCTGCGCCCGGTAAGGCCCCGCTCCTGGGCGATGAGGTAGATGGACATGAAGACGTCCAAGACCAGCGGCCTGCACCGCACCCAGGTCAGCAACCGAGCCAGCGGAACGTCCAGCTGCCCCGGATACCCCAGCACCATCACGTCGTAATCGCCGACCTCCCGATACTTGCGCAGCAAGCGGGCGTAGACCCGGAGAGCCCGCCCGAGGAAGGCGGGGCGCGCCCACCCTCCGCTGGCCGCCCGCACCCGGTCCTCAACGCCCCGCCACAGCGGCTCATGGCACTCGACGACCTCGACGCCATTGCGCCGCAGGCCCTCGATCATAATCCGGTTGCGTGAGTAACCAGCCCGGTAGGTGCCGAAGTAACAGACCCGCAAGATAGCGTCTCTCTCCGCTCTCTACGGCCTTCTATCTTCCCAACCCAAGGGCAAAACGAGACGTCTGGGCCCTTCTACAATCAGAGTCGTTCGCCCCTCAATAAGGTTAACCTCTGCTCCCATCCACCCCTTCGGTAGGATCACCAACGCCAACTGGAGTACTCCATCGCAACCTGAATAGTATACCACCCTTTCCCCCGATCCGCCATCTTCGCTCTCCAGATCTACCCGCCCTGCTGGCTCCTCTAGAGACAGGAAGACCATCTCCACGGATTGACGGCCTTCCTCCCACAGATAGACCCGCTCCCCTCTTGCCTCTCCACCAGCGGTTAGATGCCAGATCAATGCCGCCCGCGCACCCGGTGGCCCCTTGGCACTATCGATCACCACAATGGGACCGTCGTGATAGAAGTAAATCCAACGATCATGCTGCCATCCGCGCCAGTTCGACAACCGAGTGTGTGACCAATCCATCTCCTCGCCCGTCTCAAAAGCGATAACCTCGGCATAATATGGCGGGTCCTGCGCCCACGGCCCACCCACACCCGTCAACCCATAGAGCACCACGCTCATCCCTGTGCGCTCTACCACTAGCCCGTTCAGATTCTCCCGGGGAATGCGTTTGTCTCGGAACAGACTCCGTCCTTCCGGCAGCCACGGGAACCTCTTCCCCTCCAATGCATCTTCAACCAACGGCCCATCCCGATATATGAGCACGACCGTGTTGGTCGCCTTGTATCGATGCCAACCGGTGAAGCGAAGGTTCAAAAGTAGGTAAGCAGCATCTTTCCCCCAACCATCGCGGAACACGATCTTATCCGGAGCCAGCGGGCCAACCTGATTGGGCAAGCCTGAATCACCGTAAAGCAGGCACGAGCCCATAGTGGGAGAGGTCCCCTCTAGAGCCAGCGGCCTTTCCACTCCGGGCTGCGCTGAGACGGTATGCCCCATACGCTCCAGCGCCTCCACCGCCCGTCCAGCCAACCAAATGTAGCGAGGATCCTCAAGCCAACGCGCCGCTGCATAGGCAATGCCCGCCAATGAAGGAGAGACCAAGTGATTGTACCCAAAGGGGGAGCCGTCGGGCAGCGCCTGAGCCAACAGCCATTCCACTGAAAGCCGTACCCTCTCCGCCGGAGCACCCCCTTGATACAACGATTGGAAGTAGGCATTGCGGATCCATTCCGGCTGATATACCAGTGCGTCATCGGTCACTCGAAAGCGAGCCTCCCAGCCCCGCCGGCTGCGAGCCAGGTACTCTTGATTGGCTGAAGAGAGAGCAGGGTCGGCCAACCCTTCAGCTTCCAAAAGAGCTAGCAACCCTGCCCCATTCTCCTGATTCTCATAGGGCCCCTCCGGCCACTTGGAGAGGGCCAGCCCGTACATCAGATCCACCCACTCGACGGTCAGCGCCCGCCGGTTGATCGCTGCGAACCACGCTCGGATCACCTCGACCTCCTCCTGCGAGAAGAGGTCAGGGAAGGCCCTCCGCACCCGGGAGTAGTAGTAGGCCCGTAGTGCCGCCTCGTACTGGATCGACTTCACACTATGGGCTGGGCCATTAACACGCCCCTCCGCTGCCTCCTCCAACAGCGACTTCCGAAACGCATCAGCCCATCGTCGCTCACCCGTGCCCAGCGCCAACATCCCGTACTCCGGCGGTCCCTTACGGGGATTTGCCTCCACCAGCGCCAACAACCGCTGGAACACCTCCTCGCCGTCGTAGATTTGTGGATCGGGATCGACCTTTCCGCAGAGAAAGGGAGTCGCCCGTGATAGCCCCGGGTAGGACGGAGCATCAGTGGGATAGAAACTGTGGTGATAGGATCGCACAGTCCCAACGAAACCAACACAAGCCGCCAGGAGAAGAAGCACGGCTAACCACCGCCGGGTCCCTCGAACTCCTGATCTCTCCCTACGGACAGTCCATCGCGGCAAGAGCCTCAAACCAGGCAGGAGAAGCAACCAGAAGACACCTAGCGCCGCCGCCTGGAGAGCGACGAAAAATTCCTCATCGGCGAAGTGGGATTCCACTTGTGCGAGGGCAACGGGCAAGCCCCCTCCGATAGAAGCGAGAATCCCCCGCCACATCCAGCGCCGTAACAACCGCTGATTGTCAGCAAGAGGCCTCTCCAGCCCAAGGAGCAAAGCATACGCCAGCCCAATCGCCCCCCAGGCTGCCCAAGTGGCCTGAGAGAGCGCGTACACCCCGGCTACCCCTGCAGCAATAAGGGTGATCCCTACAGAGACCGTGGGCCAGGCGTACGTTCCCCGTCCTACACACCAAGGACGCGCTAACCCTGCCACAATCAGCACGCCGATGACGAACACCCAGCGGGCCGCCATCCCACCCCATGTGAAGGGAGCCCCTGCAATCCATCGCACCCCTTCTAAGAAGGCCACTGGCACCGCTGAAGCGATCAACCACAGCCCGACCCTCAAAGAAAGCCGCGGGAACTTTCTCACCGGCTACCCTCACTACAGGCCTGAGGATGCAAAGCGAAGATGAAGACACGATCTTGACGGTAGACCTCATCGAAGAGCAGGACCTCGGCTAGATCCTGCGGGGAGTAGAGTTGTATAGCGCCAAGACCGACCTCTCCTTGTCTCTGACCCACGTAAACATGGGTGATCCCCCACTCACAGAGCAGCCGTACCCCCTCAGGAGAGGCCAACGAGACCTCTTCCAGGCGCGCGATTAGTTCCACGACCTCTTGCGAGTAGCTCTCTTCCTCAGGTACTTCATTGACCAGGGCATACTGGGGTGGCATCGTGTTCTCTCGACCGGCCAGCAGTGGGATCCACCATCCAGCATCTGAACCGACAGCCGAGCGGCCGCCGTAGATACGGAATCCTTCCACCAGGAACCGCGCGTCTGGAGCCGTGTTCTCCTGGATCCATATCGCTGCCCGCAGGTCGGGTCGGGTCACCAGCACAAATTGAGGCCGAACGATCCTTGCATGCCCAGCCGTACCCGCCACGATCAAGCTCAGAACAAGCACACCCCAGATCCACCTTCGAGCCCCTCCTTCGGCCCGCTCCACCCACTCCGCCACTGTCCCGACCAGCCATCCGATCAGTAAGCTGGCTGGGATGTATAGTCCGATCACAACCGCGAAGTTCTGCATCATGTTGGCCGCCGGGAGGCCAACCAAACGCCCCGCCACCCACAGAGCCAGCATCACCACCCACAGCCCCAC
>QMZU01000101.1 GCA_003663345.1 Candidatus Aenigmatarchaeota archaeon
GCCTCCTTGATCAGCATCCTTATCATTCTCTTCACCGCCTCATTTCTCTCATCGAATATCTTTGAAAGGTTCTGGTTGTCCCTGTCCACACCAAGTGTCAGTTGTGTCAGGTCATTTGAACCTATGGAGAATCCATCAAAGAGTTTGGAGAACTCGTCGGCCAAAATTATATTAGACGGTATCTCTGCCATAACATATAGTTCAAGACCATTCTTTCCTCTTTTGAGGCCCTCACTCTCCATTATCTTTATGGTTCTCTTTGCTTCATCAATTGTCCTGCAGAACGGGATCATTATCTTCACATTCGTGAGTCCGAATTCATCTCTCACTCTTTTCAGGGCTCTGCACTCAAGCCTGAATGCTGGTTCGAAATCCTTTGATATGTATCGGGATGCACCCCTCCATCCTATCATTGGATTATTTTCAAGTGGCTCGAATTTTTCACCGCCCTTGAGGTTTGCATACTCGTTTGTTTTGAAATCACTCAACCTGACTATGACCTCGCGCGGATAGAATGCAGCAGCTATCCTTGCTATTCCGTATGCCAGCTTCTCTATGTATTCCTCTTCCCTTCCGGATTCTATCATGGCAAGCGGATGTTCTCCTATATGTGAGCCGATTATGAATTCTTGCCTTGCAAGACCAACCCCGTCCACCGGAAGTCTTGACTGGTCAAAAGCATTTTCCGGAACACCGACATTCATGAAAATCTTTGTTTTGGTCTTTGGAAGTTTTCCGATGTCATGTTCCCTTATTGAATACTTCAGGATACCTGACCAGACCCTTCCTTCATCACCTGTGCAGTCAACCGTGACCTTCTGTCCAGTTTTGAGGGTTCGTGTAGCTATGTTTGTTCCTATCACTGCTGGTATTCCAAGTTCCCTCGAGACTATGGCTGCGTGGGATGTCGAACCTCCTTTGTCTGTGATGATTGCAGAGGCTATCCTCATTATGGGTTCCCAGTCTGGGTCTGTCATATCGGTGACGAGAACCTCACCTTTCTTGAATTTATGTATCTCCTTGGCATCCATTATAACATTGACTTTCCCTGCACCTATCTTTCTGCCAACACTCTTTCCAGTGAGCAGGACTTTGCTTTTCTCCTTGAGTACGTATTCTTTCACAATATTTCTTTTGGTTACACTGTGAACGGTTTCGGGACGTGCCTGGAGTATGTAAAGTTTTCCGTCCTGATCCTTTGCCCATTCTATATCCATGGGCCTTCCATAGTGCTTCTCTATTCTCAAACCGTACTCGGAGAGTTTTCTCACCTCCCTGTCTGTCAGGACGTATCTCTCCCTGTCTTTTTTCGAAACGTTCTTTATCACATTCCCTTTTCCTGATCTGACAAGCTTCTTGGATTTATCTCCAAGTTTCTTGCTGATTATTGCTCCTGTTGGTTTGAAGTAGAGGAACTCATCGGGCGTGACCTCACCCTGAACCACCAATTCTCCTAAACCGTATGAACCGTTTATGAATATGACGTCCCTGAAACCTGAGTCAGGGTCAAGAGTGAACATAACACCCGCTGCCTGTGAGTTGACCATTCTCTGAACAGCCACAGACAGATAAACCTTGAAATGGTCGAAACCCTTATCAACCCTATAATGAATTGCCCTGTCCGTGAAGAGTGATGCCATGCACTTCTTTACAGCTTCGAGAAGGTTCTTCTTTCCTCTGACATTCAGATAAGTTTCCTGTTGACCCGCAAAACTCGCATCAGGAAGGTCCTCTGCTGTTGCGGAAGACCTGACAGCCACATAACCTTCTCCAAGCCTCTCGTAAGCCCTGACAATCTCTTTTTTGAGATCATCTGGGAATTCAGCATTCACTATCATGTTTCTGATTTTCTTTCCCCTTCTTCTCAGATCCCTAACGTCATCCACATCCAATTCCTCGAGAATCCTCCTTATCTTATCCATGAGACCTGAGCTCTCCATGAATGACCTGTAAGCATGAGATGTTATGGCAAAACCATTGGGCACAGGAACCTTCACATTCCGTATCATCTCACCGAGAGACGCAGTCTTCCCACCGACCAAGCTCACATCCCCCATTCCTATCTGATTGAACCACACAAGATTCTCGCTCATAGTAATCTTATTCTGATTGGTAGGTTTTAAAGTTTAGTTCCAGAATCGTTTTGTCCTCGTGAATTGTCTCTCAGCATCCAGAATATCCTTGAGGAAATCTTCGTAGTTCTCCCTCTGCTTCGCAAGTATTCTTATGGCTGTTTCCGGGCCAACACCCCTTCCTGCGAGCGCGACTACTATATCCTTACCAAAGGTCAGAACCAGATCCGCTATATCCTCAAGTTTCTCGTAGAGCTTTTTCTCCTCTTCTGTCAGTTCTTTTTTTGTCACCAGTTTTTCTAGGTCTTTCTGGTATGGTTTTATCACTGTTATCATTCTACTCTTGCACACAGGGCACTGGATGTCATCAGGTATGTCCCTCAAATGTTTCGTTATGGCGTATTCACCACATCTCATACATATCAATCTGAGTTTTGTGTCAAAGAGTCGCTTCTTGAACGCCTCGAATATCTCTCTTTCAGGTCTTTCAGGACCTATCAGTTCCCTGAACTGGGACTCCAGTCCATGTTTCCCAACAGGGCTGAGTCCTTCCTCTTCAATTAGTTTCAAATCACCACTTTGAATCATATCAAGAACCTTTGCAGCGCCCTCAACATCCATCTTCTCGGTGTAAACCTCGTTCTTCGTCTCCTCAAATATCGGTGTGTTTTCATATGATTCTATGAAACGGGTTATGTTTATCTTGTCCCACTTGGCTCTTCTGGTCAGGGCACCGAACCTCTTCGCAACATGGATGAACCTCCATCTGAACATCTGTGTTCTGTCTATGGTTCTGTCCAGAACAGTTATGAGGTCCTGACCTGTGCTTGATTCAAGAACCTTCAGAACCAGATCCTTCTCTGTGCCCTCTATCATTATCCTGTAGGGGTCGGACTTTATTCCAACGCTCCTTCCAAGGTGCGCGGAGAGCATCGAAGCGAGATATCTGCTGAGCGCCTCGTTTATCAGAGAACCAAATGTTGAGTGGATGACTGTGAACCTCTCATTTCCTTCAACCAGTATCTCATCTGGCTTCGGCAGGCGTTTCTTTGATTTAAGCTGCTCCCTGAGGTATGAAATGACCTTCTGGAAAGCGCTTTCTGTCATCGGATACTCCAGAGTTCTGTATATATCATTAGGTTCGATTCCTTTTTTGAGCATTTCATATATTCTGTATCTCAGTTCCGAAACTTCCAATGCAACACTCTCTGGCACAGGTATCAACTCGCCTTCCCATGCTGGTATCGCGCTCTCCATATCATCTACCGGTTCTACGTAAACCTTACCATCCTCAACAGAGAGTATTCTCCAGCTGCTTCCCTTGACGACAAATGTTGTTCCTGGTGTTCCGTGTTCGGCAACGAATCCTTCATCAAGAACACCAACATCTTTTTTCTCAATATTGTCGATAACTCTGTACTGAAATGTGTCTGGAATCGTTGAAAGGTTCTCGAAGTAGTAGTTCCATGACTTCCTCTTCCTTCTCACCTTTGGTAACGTGTACAGGATTTTAAGGTCCTCAAGGAAGTTCAGCACCTCATCGAACTTCTCCTCTGTGA
>QMZU01000102.1 GCA_003663345.1 Candidatus Aenigmatarchaeota archaeon
ACTGTCCAACTTTTTTAAGTGCCTCGGAAAGACCTGTCAAAATATCACCTCCTACTACTCTTCTTCATCTTCCTCATCCTCAAATTCTCCCTCAAATGCTTCTCTCAAACTCCTAATCTCCTCAGTCATAACCTTCACATTCTCATTAAGCTCAATGGTTGCCTTTAGAAGCTCAGCTAGGGTTCTGGTGAGCTTGTAAACCCACTCCTTTATATCTCCTGGAGTTGCAATCGATGCATCTATACGATTTCTCAACCTCAGTGGGTCAAGTATATCGATTATGTCGTCCAAAAAAAGTGGTTGCTTGGGCATTTAAATCACCACCCTTCCTCCAAGCAACGCAAGCACTGCCAATATGTCTTCCAACCATCTACGTACTCCTGCACCCTAACTCCCGTTTGCTTCCCGTGCTTCGTGCACATTATCTCCATCAAATCACCTCACTCCTATCCTCCGTTCTCTTCATCTCCAGCTTCCTGCAACTCGTTGTACAGCCACTTTACAATACTCATCAAGTTCTTGTAGTGGATGTAGGGCACACCATCAACCGAAGTCACCTGAATCTTGTAGGTCTGGTACCCTTCCCACACCTTGACTTCCCACTCACCTTCCTCTCCCATCACTATTGCAGTGATGAGGTCGTTGAAGAAGCCACTGGGCATCGATACCACAGCCGTGGGAACAATGTTGTTCACCTCATCTCCCTCAATCATCCTAAATCTCCCCCCTCTGACCATGAAGCCAAATTTATCCCCCACGTCGTTGATTATCAGTGCAAGGGAGTTCTTCAAAATCTCATCACCAAATGCCTTTCTGACCTCATTGAGGTGGTCGTTGCCAAAAGCCACAAGCTCTGCTATAATTTCCTTAATATCCTCAACAACATCACTCATTCTACCTCCTCCACTCACTTTTTACGTTTAGACTTCCTTTTAACCTTTTTTGTTTTAGTCTTCTTGCCCTCAGCCTTCTTGGCTCTGACTTCCTTCACAATCTCCCTAGCCTTCTCTAAGTCACTCTCAGCTTTTTCAACTTTTTTTGACTTCTCAACCTTTGGCAAAAGCTTCTTCGCCACCATGAAGTCAATTACTGGTTTGTAGTACTCTTTGTATTTTGAATCTAAATCCTTGCTCAGTGGAATCTCGGCTATCTTCGGCACCTTTATTTCCTCCTCAACATCCACATCAGGGCTGTTGAAGAAGTCCGACATCATGTTCTGGATGAAGCCCAACACCGCCACGTTGTGGTGGTCGAAGGTGTATTTTGCAATCTTTGCATCTTCAACACTTGCAACAGTATTCCCCTGTATAATTAAGATTGCTCCATCTATGTGCCCCAAAAACTGTAGGAGTCCAATCAGCTCGTCTGAAGATGTAGGTGGACAGTCTATAAGGAGAACGTCCACATCCCCCCAGTCAACCCTCTCACAGAATGCTCTGAGAATGTTCATTGTCCTGTCGTATGCCCACAGCAGGAAAGGAATGCCATTTTTGGTGTCGAACCAGTAAGATACCACCTTTATCCCATCTTTGTCGTGGGGTTTGAGCAGATAGTTGTCCACCTCCATTGGTTTCCTCTCCCCCGGTTTGAATCCGAGGGCAAAGGGCACATTTGGTGCAGAGATGTCGGCATCCAGTATTCCAACTTTGTACCCAGCATCTCTCAAAGCCTTAGCCAGGAAAACAGTTGTGGTAGTCTTACCTACTCCTCCCTTGGCAGAAGAAATGAGTACCTTTCTCATTGTTTCACCTCATTACTTCCTAGACTTTCTTATTTTTTTAAGTCTCTCTTTCACTTCTTCAAGGTTCTCCTTTCTAGGTTTCTTCTGCTCTCCCATGATTTTCTGGAATGTTCCAGGTGGTAGCTGTCCAGCCTCCTCCTTCATCTTAATGAGCATCAGTCTATCCATCCTCTGTGCCTCAGCCATTGGCTCAACCACTCCTTCAAAGACTGTCTTGAACATCTCTTTTAAGTCTTTGCTTATCTCGCTCAGTACCTCCTTCCTCACTTCAAGTTCTTGGACTGACTCTGGCTTACCCTCATATCTTTTGGTGCTGACTTCCTTCTTCAAATCCTGCAACACGAGTTCATAGTCTCTCAGCTTTTCCTCATACTTAGCCTGCAACTCGGTTAGCATCCTCTCCGTCTTCTCCTCCCTGAGTTGTTCTCTCAAAGCTTCAAGCTCATCTTTTAAAGCCTTAATCTCCTCATTCTGTGGTGCGAACATATCAAGTGGTGACTCCTGCTTCTTGGACACCGAGTCTATTATCTCCTTTATCACACCCATGTCTGGTATGACCCCTGAGGCTTTAAGCTCGGCGTAGATCTCCCCCGGTGATTTGACAACCCCAATGTCCTTGAGTAAGTTCAGAGTTTCTGTCAGTGTCTCATGTGGGGACTTTTCTCTGACTCCACCTTTGACTTTTATAATCCTCTTCACAGGCTTACCACTCTCGTCTAGTACCTCCTCTACAACCTCCTCTGATTCCTCTTTCTTCACCTGCTGCTCCAGTTTAGATTTGAGTTCATGGATTTCCTTCATCAGTTGCACAACCTCTGGAGAGGTTTGCTGCTGGGGTTGCTGTGGTTGCTGCTGGGGTTGTACTCCAGATGCTACTCCCGGTTGCATTGGTTGCTGCACTGGTGGTTGCATTCCCGGAATGGGTGGCTGCATAACACCCGGAATCGGTCCCATCTGTGGTATATTTGGCATCATAGGACTCATCATGGGTTGAATTTGCTGCTGAGGTTGCATGAGCATCCCACTCTGCTGGAACATGGTTGTTATTGCCCTCTCCCTCTGTCTCTTGGTCATCTCAAGCTGCATCTTTGAGCTGAGCCTGCCTACTGCCTTCGTGATAGTCTTCTGAGCATAGCTCCTCTGCCTGAGCATGAAATCCACAGCCGATGTGACCCATTGAACCATATTTGGCTCAAACCAGTCCTGGACAGAAGCTTGGTACATTGAGAACCAGTCCATAATCTCAGCCTTGTCCTGCTCTGAGATTTTAAGCCCCTCGAAGCTTTGATCTATGAATCTCCCAAGAAGCTCAAAGTCTGTTAGTTCCTCTTCCTCTCCCTTTTTCTTCTCCTTTAGCCTCCTTTTCTCCTCGTAAACCCCATGCTGCTTGAATGCCTCTATGACCTTAGTTGAGTCTTTCTTGTCGAGCATTGTCAACCCACATTTAGGACACACTGCACTTATCTGGGTGTCTGTTGCAAAAAACAGTTTTGAAAGGGGGACTTCAATTTTGTTCTTGCACTTTGGACATCTAACTTCCACTGTAGGTTCCTTTTCTTCTTCTCCACCAAGTGACTCCCCACCCGGTGGACCACCCTTCTCTAACAATTTCTCTATCTCCTGTGCCATACATTAAAGTATGATTAATAGTATATATACTTTAATGTTGGCACATTAAAGGTTGAAATTTTTTACCAAAAGAAGCCCTTATAGAAATTATTCGAGTAAAAAATGATTAAGGTGTGACGGATCGGACAGATCGGACATTTTCTCCTATTCTTATATTTTTTTTCTACCAAACGAAAACATATGTTCTGTGTCTACCTTGAGTCTGGGAAAGTGAGAAAAAAATATATAAGTAATAAACATCTGTCCGATCTGTCTGATC
>QMZU01000103.1 GCA_003663345.1 Candidatus Aenigmatarchaeota archaeon
AATATAATATAGATGGTGAGAAGAGAAAGGTTTTGGTGCACAGGAAGGGTGCCACAAGGGCCTTTGGACCCAAATGGAAGGATGTGCCGGAGAAATACAAACCCGCAGGTCAGCCTGTTCTCCTCCCCGGAAGCATGGGAACAGGGAGTTACATTCTTGTCGGGACGGACAAGGCAGAGGAGGTAACCTTCTCAAGCATCGCGCACGGTGCAGGAAGGGTGAAGTCAAGGATGAAGGCCCTGAAGGAGTACAGGGGCGAGAAAGTCGCAAGAGACCTCTCCAAGAGGGGGATCCTGGTCAAGGCCGCCACATGGCGCGTTGTGGCAGAGGAGGCGCCTGGTGTTTACAAGGATGTGGACGAGGTGGTCAGGGTCTGCCAGGAGGCGGGGATAGCAAGGATAGTTGCAAGGCTGAGACCGATTGGTGTGATAAAAGGATGAATAACTCCAATTTACAATAGCTTTTTAATCATTCCGAATCTGGATTCGGCATATTTCCGCTCCTCAGGAAATTCGATTCTCCTCTCATCCCTTTCAAGCTTCTCCAAAACATACTTTTTGAACTCTTCATAACTCCGGGAGAGCTTGGCTCTGTAAAATAGAAACTGTGGTCTGAAATGTGAAAGAGCATCGGCCGCATCCAGCACCTTTCCCTCAATGGTGCTTCTATCATGAAGTATACATGATTTCACTCTGGAGATTGTCTGCTCGTCAAAACCCTTCTCCCTGAGAACTGCTTCAGCAATCTGCGTAGAGCGCTTTTCATGTCCATCCGGTCCCTCCCCTATCAAACCCATATCGTGCAACAGCGCTGCCAATCTCACCGCTGTCAGATCAGCACCATACTTAACAGCCAAACGCTCTGCAATCTTCTTCACAGGTTCTATATGCTCTTTGAAGTACCAGACAAATCCGCAGAAGTTCAGGTCAGCCTCCTCAAACCGTTTCGATACATACTCTTCAATATCTCTAATCCTTTCATCATTCATCTTCATACCTCTTCATAAATTTACTAACAGCATCCCTCACAAGTTCGCTCATATCAAGATACTCTCCAGATTCCACGAGTTTTTCCATTTTCTCATACATTCCGTCAGGAATCCTTACCGAGACCTTTCTCTCGTAACTCATAAAATAAAAGAATATAGAAAAGAATAAGTAAATTCCTATGTCCAAGACTCACCGTTACCTCCTCACACTATTCTCCAGGAGTACTCCTTTATCCCAACATTGTTCCTGTACTCCCTGATTACTCTCTCCATATCGGATGCTCTCAGAACCTTCTTCCCGTCAATCCGCATCTCCTGCCCGTCCCTGAAGAGAATTTTCACTTCCGTAACATACATCTCATAAACAGGGAGATTCTCAGAAGTAACGGAGAGTCTCTCAATTCTCTCTTTGAGCTCCTTTCTCAGTACATCCGGAGCAAAGTCCATCCTCTCCGATATGTATCACCAAAATAGATTTATTCCACAAAGTATTTAAAAGTTATCACTTATGGAAAGTATCACTTCTGGAATACCGGAACGGTATTCACACCACTTTTTAACCTTTCCAGGAACAGATTACAATTATGAGAAGCGGTTATGCTGACCTCCCTTTACATCACGGAAGGGCGCCTCCCTGGCTCTTCAGGAGAATGGTCGAACTCTCCAGGGAGATGGTTAAAGTCATAGTTCTCGAGTACTCGCAGGAGGAGTTTCTGAAAAGGATATCCAATCCTTACTGGTTCCAGGGTTTCGGCTGCGTTCTTGGTTTTGACTGGCACAGCAGCGGTCTGACCACTACCACCTGCGGCGCGCTGAAAGAAGCGCTCAAGGATAACGACCTGGGGATATATGTCTGTGGTGGCAAGGGCAAAACCTCGAGAAGGACCCTCTCCGAGATAGAGAAATCAACCCTGAGAGATTCGAAAATAGAGGAATTAAAAAGAGCATCCCGCCTCTCAGCAAAGGTGGACTCCTCAATGGTTCAGGATTCATATCAACTTTACCATCACACCTTCATCTTCACGGAAAAGGGAGAGTGGACCGTTGTCCAGCAGGGAATGAACCCCGACACGCGCTATGCCCGCAGGTACCACTGGCTTTCCATGAACCTCAAAGAATTTGTCGAAGAGCCACATACAGCGATATGCTGCGACCAAAAATCGGAGACACTCGACCTCACATCATCCCTCTCAAGGGAGACACGCTCGGTTTCCCTGGACCTCGTGAGGGACGACCCGGAACACCTCAGGAAATATCTTGGAAAGAATCTCCTGCGCTTCACGATGCCGAGAAGACATAGGATTCTGGATGTGGATATATCCGAGAGGGGTTTCAGAATCCTCAAGATGGCCCACGAGTATCAGCCGCAGGATTACGAGGAGCTGGTCTCCATTCCGGGCATCGGTCCAAAAACTCTGCGCGCCCTTGCCCTTATATCGGACCTGATTTACGGAGCAAAACCGAGCTGGGAGGACCCGGTGAAGTACAGCTACGCGCACGGAGGCAAGGATGGTATTCCGTACCCTGTCAACAAATCCCTTTATGACCGGTCGATAAAGTTCCTCAGGGAGGTAGTTGAGCAGGCAGAGATGGGAAAGAAGGAGAAAATGAACGCGCTGAGAAGATTATCGGATTACGCGAGCCTGTAGACTCTCCACCTCCCCTCACCCTCTTTCCTTACCAGTCCCATTCGGCACAATTTCTCTAGATACTTCCTGACGGTCCTGTCAACAAAATTCCCATACCTTTTTCCGAACTCGCTGTAGAGCTCTGAAGGTCTCACCTCACCCCTTTCCTTTATTATCTCATAGAGTATCCTCTGTTCCTCCTTCAAACCCTCAAGGTTCTTTTCACCTTCGGAAACTTTTGGGAGCGCCCTCTCGATATGCGAATCTTCAATCTTCCTGGAATCAGAGCTTTCCGCTTCTTCTGCAGCTATCCTGAGAATGTTCAAAGCAACCCTCGCATCACCGCCCGAGACCCCTGCAATTCTCTCCAGTTGCGAGTTCTTCACCGTTCCCGGAACAAGACCCCATTCAACCCTATCCTTAAGAATCTCAAAAACCTCTCTGGTGCTGTACTTGGGAAAATGTATCGGGTCGGCTGAGGCGAGACTGCTTCTCACCCTGTCATCGAACCTGTAAAGAGCCGTTTCCTTGTTGGATATCAGTATCAGAGTTGTGTTCCCGATTCTCAGAAGATCGTAAAGGATCTTATCGCTCTCCAGCTGGTCCACCTCATCCAGTATCACCACAACCTCCCTTCCAGCTGTTTTCCTCCTGTAAATCTCAAGGAGCTCATCTGTTGGCGTTCCCTTTCTGTGGATGCTGAGGCGCACACCGAGGTCACCCAGAATCTTGTAAAGGATATTGAACCTCGAGCCGGAGAACCAGCAGTTCACATAGCTGCCCGGAATTGACTCCTGATTGTAAAGCTCTTCCAGAACGTACCTGGCTATGCAGGTTTTACCCGTTCCAGGAGGACCGAAGAGAAAAGAGTGTCTGCCCCTCCTGCCGGAGATGACAGGTTTCAGATCATCCCTGAGTGCTTTCAGCTGTCCGTCCCTGTGAATAACACGGGATGGAATAAACTCCTCTTCAAGCACCCGCGGGTCCTTTATTA
>QMZU01000104.1 GCA_003663345.1 Candidatus Aenigmatarchaeota archaeon
CGAGTGTGATCCTTGACACGTGGACTTTATGACCTTTTTCGCTGCCATAAGCCTGAGACTCCTTTCAAAAGTATAGTTATCTGCATAATTCCATGCCTTGTCCCATTGAGTCTCACCTCCTCCAGAAGCCTGGCGACTCTCTCTGCACCTTCATCAGTCCACTCGGCTTCAATCTCAGTACGCCGGTTTATCTCCCTAAATTCCCTCTCTAGAGGCCAGTGGCCACCATTACAAACTCCGACGCTATTCCTTGCTCTTTGCGCCTAGACTTCATTTTGGCCTGTTGGCTGCTTCGTTTAGGGTCAAATTTCAATACGGATTGTTAACTAATCTTATCGTTGGATTCTCTCCTCTGAAGTAACACGGGCGAAGAAAGCTATTTACCCGCGAACTTTCATCATCAGACTGGGGAGCCATAGAACTAGCTGGGGGAAGAGCATAACCAGAACCATACCAATTACCATAATTGCCAGAAAGGGCCATATAGAGCGGTAGATATCTGTCAGAGTTATATCTGGAGGAGCAGTCGCCTTCAGGTAGAACAGGTTGAAGCCGAAGGGTGGTGTTATGTAACCGGTCATCATATTAATTATGAAAAGGATTCCGTACCATGTGGGGTCGAAGCCCAGAGCCTGCACGATGGGGAAACTCATAGGGGCAACGATGAAAACGATTGCAAAAGGATCGAGAAACATCCCCATAATGAAGATAACCACCATCAGCGTTGCGAGAATAGTCCAGCGACTCAGTTCTAGCCCTGCTAATAGCTCATTGAAGTAGATTACAGCCCCGGCAGCAGTATATGCAGCGCTAAAGCACATAGCGCCAAAACAAATCCACATACACATACCAGTAATTCTAAAGGTGGTGAAGGTTGACTCTTTAATAACTTGCCAGGTAAGCTCGCGCCGGATAGCGGCAGCCATGATGACACCAACAGCGCCCAATGAGGCAGCCTCAGTAGGAGTAGCGATCCCCAAGAAAATCGAGCCGAGAACAGCAAGGATAACGAGCAGGGGTAAAATCAACGCTCTCATGGAGACGACTTTCTCTCTCAGGGAAAACTTCTCGCACGCCGGCGCTAAATCTGGCTGGAAGAAAGCTCTTATAGCTATATAGGCTGCGAACATGAAGGCAAGGAGAAGACCGGGGAGGACCCCCCCCATAAACATCTTCCCCACTGATGTCCGGCCAGCGATGCCAAGCAAAATCATGTATATGCTAGGGGGGATAAGAATCCCCAGCGTTCCAGACCCAGCTACAGTGCCTAGTGCTAGGCTCTTGTCGTAGCCGCGTCTAAGCATAGCCGGAACGGCAATGAGTCCCATAGTAACAGTGGCCGTAGCAGTTAAACCAGTCATAGCGGCGAAGAGGGCGCATATGCCCACTGTTCCTATAGCTAGACCGCCTCTGAGCGAACCCGACCAGCGGTACATACACTCAAAAAGGGCTTCAGCTATGCCAGCACGTTCCAGCACAACTCCCATAAAGATGAAAAGGGGAATGGCCATATAAACCTCGGTCCACGCTTGACCAAAGGTGTTTTGAACAATCATAGGGAGACCCTTAGCGCCATACAACCAATAGACAATCCCCACAGCGATGCCACCCATCGAGAAGGCAAGAGGAACACCCAGTATGAGTGACACTATCAGGCCAGCAAACATAATCAGGGTTACAAGCTCAGTACTCACACTGCCTCCCAGTGATAGCAGTGATCAAGTCCCGGATAAATTTGGCTAACCCCTGGGCCAGTAGCAAAAATGCGCCTAAGGGTACCATCAGCTTAACCGGGTAGAGTGGGGCATGGAAAGGGGTATGGCACCGCTCCAAACGGATCAATGAAGTCCAAGCAAAATCAGCCCCATACCACAGCAGCACACCACAGAAAGCAAAGAAAAACACGGAGGTAATCAGGTCTACAATCGCCTTCGTTCTTATCCCGAAGCGTTTGTAGACTAGGTCCATATTGATATGTACCTTGAGGAGAAGGACATAGGCCCCGGCAAGGAGGTAATAGGCAGCAAAAATGCGTTGACTGGTGCCGTGGGCCCATATGGTAGGTGCGTTAAACACATGCCTTGCTACTATTTCGTATACCACCACAACTATACCAGGATAAATTAGCCAGCTGACAATTTTTCCCGACCAGCCACTAACGGCATCGATAACTGCAAGGACACGTTTCATCGTCTTCTTGCCATGCTTGTTAATTAAGTTAAGGGAGGGGGGAGCATTGAGCATTGCCCCACCTCCCCCTCGTCACCATAGTATTTGGACCCGCTTAATCCAAAAGTCCGATGAGCTTCATGTAATCCTTTACAATTTTCGTTGCCTTGGCGAACAAGGGGTCTTCGGCAGAATACCTATCCATAACCTTCACCATGCATGCAGCCATTTTTGCCCTCTCTTCCTCAGGCATATATGTTACCACGGTTCCCCAGTTCTCTACCATGTCCTTTAGGGCTAACTGGCTCGCGTGGCGGTACAATGCTGAGCTGTGGCGGCCTGCCTCCACACACGCTAACGTAAGGATTTCTTTTAAGTCATCGGGCAGCGAGTTCCAGGCATCCATATTCACAATAAATTCGTCAGCCTCTACAGCCAGGGGCGGCATAAGCAGATAGCCGCAAACCTCATGAAATCCTTGATCATACTGTGGAGCTAACGGTCCATAGACTACACCTTCTGCAACGCCTCTTTCTAGCGCCCCATAAATCTCTGGGCCGGGGAAGAAAACGGTTGATGCTCCTGCCTCTGTCAGCATATCTGCTATCATGCCGGTAGCCCTAATGACCCGGCCCTTAAGGTCAGCTACCTTGGTAACCGGGAACTTTGTCTGCATGACGGTCTCAAGGCAAGGTATGACTTTTACTAGATGAATGTTATGCTCTGCGTATCCCTCCCTGATCACGTCCTCCAATCCTAAAACGTCCAAAAGAACATGGAAATCCCTCACGTCTTGCTTAGTATAGGCAAGCCCGCAAGAATGCGCCGCCACGAGGGTCTTGCCCGGCCAGTAGGCCCCGTAGGAAAAGGCCATCTCGATCACGCCTTTGCTCACCGCTTCCCACATCTCCATGACTGGCACTATCTCATTCACAGCGTAATAGGTAATGTCAAGCCTTTCCCCACTTGCTTCCCTTACATGCTCACATAGCCCGATTATAGCAGGCTCCTGGGGAGTTCCTCGGGGAAGGAAGCCTGCCATTCGCCACTTGAATACCTTTGGCGCTGGTGGTGATGCCTCCTTTGGCGCTGGTGGTGATGCCTCCTTTGGCGCTGGTGCACCACAAGCTACGATAAAGGGTAGCACTGCTAATATTAACACTACGCAAATACCGAGAACGGTTGCCAATCTTTTCCCTTTCATTTAAAACCTCCCCTTCAGAAATCTAAAAAAAAATTATAAATGCCAACGAATATCTTGTGTCACTTCATCTCTCACCCCCTCTCGTTTACCTTCCCGTGTAAGACTTATTCTACCTTAAATTGGTCTCAAGAGAATCTTACCGAATACAACCTTCTAACATTTGACAAATAAGGTATTAAAGAAATTAAATAGCATATCAAAGGGCTGACATTTCTCCACATTTATCCCTAGC
>QMZU01000105.1 GCA_003663345.1 Candidatus Aenigmatarchaeota archaeon
GTGTAAAACCAATAACAAATTTGTAAACGGGGTGAAGGGTTGGTGAAAAAGAAAACCATCAAGGAATTAATTTCATTGAATTATGAAGGGTTCAAAGATTATATGGAAAGTAACCGGGATTCGATGCATCTGTTTTTAGAGAGTGAAAGGAAAAGAGAATGGGAACGGGATAAAAAAATCACGGGAACAATATAGATATTCATTTTTCAGTTTTAAAATTTAAAAGATTGTTCAGTTTTGTTATTAGTTTCAAAGCTCATCAACAGGTCTTCATTCAGTTAATCTTCAAAAACATAAACTTGAACTCATAAGAAAGTTTTTATATTTTACAGAATCAATAAACCCTTAGATGCGGTGGTAGTCTAGCGGCTAGAACTTGTGTGGCTAAGACCCTACCCTGCCACGGTAGTGACCCGGGTTCGAAAATAAGGGCGCCATACCCGTTCCCTATTCCAAGGGAATCGGGAACGAAGCCCTTATAAACCCATCCTCACCGGGATGAGGGGAGAGAGTCCCGGCCACCGCACCAGCTTTTTATATCTGAACCCATATAATGGAAACATGGCATTCACTCCGAGCATATACTCAAGGTGGATGAAGGAGGTTCAGGAGAAGAAGTATGAGGGAATACTTCTGGAGTTCATTCTCCCGCTTCATTCAAAGATGAATCTGGGAAGTATGAGGATTCTTGATGTTGGCATAGGTAAAGGGTGGTTTGAGGACATACTTCGTGACAGGGGAATGGCTCCGGAAATTGTGGGTATTGACAAGGTTCCGTTTGATACGAAGGGTGTGGATATAATAGTGGGGGATGGTGGTGCACTCCCACTCAAGGAAGGTCTCTTCGATATGGTAATCTCATTCGATACAGTCCATCTCATAAGCGATACAAAAGATATGGTAAGGGTTTTAAAGGATAACGGTCTACTACTTATATCGATACACTGCAATGAATACAACATGCCTGAGAAGAGGAATGAGCTCCTTGGAAGGTTCCGCGGGATGAAGGTCCTAAAGGAGAGTGTTGTGGGTGACCCTGATAAGGAACTCAGTTACGTTGTGCTGATGAGAAAGGGTCCGTGGTCTAGTGGCTAAGCTTTCCTCAGAAAGCTCTGCAGATGACGTCACCTTGACGAGTTCCCGAGCACAGCGAGGGAACGCAGTTCCCGAACGGTTCCCGAACAGGAACTCAAAATGGTGAAAGTCGCCGGTTCGAGTCCGGCCGGACCCACCATTTTTATTTGAAGTGAAAAAGGCTCTTCTGTCCTGTTTTTCTTTTCAAATCCATCTCATTGGAATTTATTATCGGGACACCGTAGACACCATCGTAACCGGGTTTGACCTCTATCTCCTGATTTCTGTTCTTTATTATGTACCTCACTATTTTCTCATCTGTGACCTTCATCAGTTCCTCCTCAGGAACATTGAGAAGAATCTCGAATTCATTTCCGAATCTTTTTATCAGTTTGGAATACTCCTCCATGACTTTTTTCGAATACGGGTTTCCTATCTTCATCACACCCGCTATGAGCTCTGAGAGCGGAAGTAATCGTCTGAAGGGAATGGCGTCTTTTGGTACAAACCCCTCTTCCCGATCCGCCAGCTCCTCAACCCTGTGCTCTACTCCAATGGTCAGTGGCCTCCCGCAGACCGGGCAGATGTTGTTGAGTTTTATCGCTTCCTTTGGTGAGAGAACGATACCGCATGCTCTGTGGCCATCGTAATGGTACTTCCCATAGGCAGGGTCAACCTCTATTGTCATCTCGAATCTCTTCGGGTCCTTCTTCTTTATGGCATCAACAAGGTTTCTGTAGGTGAGTTCCTTGAGGTTGAAGACATTACACTCTCTACCAAGGCGCCAGGGCCAGGGGCTGTGAGAATCGCTGTTCGAAACCAGTGCAAAATCATCCAGTTCCGAGAGGCGCCAGTTCATCGGCGGGTCGCTCGAGAGTCCTGTCTCTATTGCGTAAATATTTTTAAGCTGATCTTTGAAACAATCCTTTATCGAGTCAAAACCTGAATTGGAACCATAAAGGGAAAACCAGGGCGTCCAGGCATGTGCAGGGATCACCATTATATCTTTGGATATTGACATCATCACCTCCACGAGTTCAGGACAGGTGAACCCAAAGGTCGGCCTACCGTCATAATCCCTCCTGCCCTTTGTGTCGAGCCAGTTATTTATCTGGTCCACCACTTCAAAATGCGGGGCGAGTATCACATTATGTATCTTCCTCAAAGCACCATCCTGTTTGTAGACAAGTGATATCTCTGTCTGAAGAATGTAATTCATCCCATCGCTCTTCATCACACCTGTTCCATCATCCCTCAGGTTCTCCTTCAGTTCCCTGAGATGAAGGGGATGCGTGAAATCGCCTGTTCCGAGAAGATTCAGAGCCTTCTCTCTGGCGTAATACTCAAGGTCCCTTACATTCATCTTGCTCGAGGTTGCCCGGCTGTAGCGAGAATGAATGTGTAAATCGGCAAAAATTCTCATTCAATCTCCCTATAACTACATAAATCAAAGATATAAAAAAGAAAGGGGGTTTATCCTGTAACCTCTATGGATGTAACGGAATCCACCATGTAGCCGTACTCGAGTTCCACCTTGAGTGTCATGTCCTCTCTGGTTGCCACGGTATCCGGTGGGTCTATGTCACAGCTGACTGTTCCCGTGCCCCTTCTGAGTGAAACATCCTTTGTGAAGGATGTATCCGGTCCATCACCACAGTCTATCGTACCTGAAGAGACTGAAAGTGTTGCCCTCACGATGTTCAGGTCATCCTGACCTATCTCTGTGTCTCCGTGTTTATCAGGGTTATAGGGGCTTCCTCCCATCAGGTTCGTCAGCCTCACTATTGTCCGGAATGAGTTATCGCTTCCACTCTTGATTATCACCGGTGCCCTTGCGGTGACCTCAACACCTATCGGACCCGCTGTGGTTATAATGTCCACCGATGACGGCAGTGCCTCTCCGGCACTTCTCATCCTGTCCGCTTCCGACTCGCTTATCAACGGTATTCTGGCTGTTGCACCATTTGTGTACTTGTAGAAGACTCTGACCCTTGGTTCATATGTGCTCTTTATCCCTGGATCAACATCTGGCGCTGTCAAACTCCAGCTTGTATCCGAAACCTCTCCTGGAACACCCAGATTCTCATCCGGTGGTTCGAGCGTTCCTGAAAGGTCGTTTGCAAGGTAATGTACCCTGTCAGAATCGTCAGAGCCCCAATCATCCATGTTTATTCCATACAGATATGCGAATGGTCCGACAGCCGGTGCCTGTCCTCTGTTCTCCACCTCAAGATACAGTTCGAGCGAGTCACCACTTCTTACAGAGCTAAAATCAGGTGAGAAATCCGTTATAACAAGGCCAGTTCCTGTTATTGCTCCGCCACCACCGCCGACTCCTTCTGGAATTCCTGGAACCGTACATCCACCTATAAGAACGGTCAAAGCTATCAGA
>QMZU01000106.1 GCA_003663345.1 Candidatus Aenigmatarchaeota archaeon
CGGAGTGGTGGATATATGCGTCGGAATTGCTTTATCGGGTTTTCTTCCCATTCCACGAGATACAATCTCACTTCTTGCTTTCCTTTCAATCCTAAAGGGTCTTTACTCAATTTTAACAAGTATCGGTTCGGGTTTCTATTTTGACATTCTCGGATTCTTGGACCTTTTGGGAGGTTTTGCGCTCCTTCTTCTGGCTCAGGGTCTCCATCATGGAATATTCGTATGGATAGGTGCGCTGATTCTTCTGAAAGGTATAATCTCTACAGTTTCTGCACTAAAATAATGCCACTATCAGTGACCCATATAAAAGTGTAATTGCCAGAGCTATGGGAAAGGCAGGTCCGAACCTCACACCCTCTTTTATCCATATCTTCTTTTTCCCGGATTTTCTTATCCTTTCCACTTCCTCGGATGTGAGTCCTCTTATTATTTTGCTGCTCAGACCGAGTTCTTTGATATCCTCTCCCAGCATATCCCCCTCCTTCAGGTGCTTCACGTTTATCCTCTTCCTGAATCCGGTCTCCTCCACGACCCTCAGAAACCTCCACAAAACAAAGATCCCGATGGATGCAGGTATGAGGTATACCGGAATTATGAGGTTTGAGATTATGTTGGAAAGGGAGACCCCCCACCTTAAACCCACGCCTATGAAGATGGCAAAGGTCGTTAGGGTAACCGATATCACAAATATTCCGAATTCTTTGGTAGAACCCTTCAGGTCTCTGAGAAACCCCTTTATCACATTCTGGTTCATAAAGGCAAAGATGAAGGAATAAAATATTATGTAAACAGCTCCCACAAGGAACAGGTTCATCAGAAATGAAATGGGGAAATTGATGAAAAGTGAAGAAGAAAAACCTTGAGGTGCTCTGGGTAACAGAAAACCTACAGCTCCAAGCAGTTTTGCATCGCCTCCTCCCCACTGGCCGGTGTAGTACATCAGTATTCCCAGAAGGAAAAGACTCCCACCCACCAGAAGCGGGTACCCCAGAGACCAGATGTCACCTGTTTTCAGAAAGGTGTAAAGGTGAACAGAAAGTCCTAATATGAACATTGAGAGGGGTATCCTGTCCGGTATCTCGGTTGTTTTCAAATCAAAATACGAGGCGGCTAAGGTTCCTCCAAAAGCCACCAGAACAAGGAGATTCTCGAGCATAGATATAAAATAATAACATTTTAATATATAAGGTTACTCTAATAGATTTAGGTGTTTTGATGGCCGATAACCCTTTACGTGGTCATGTCCCTCTCAGCATAGGTATAATAATGGATGGGAACAGGAGGCTTGCCAGGAGGTTCAACCTGAAGCCCTGGAAGGGGCATGAGATGGGTGTTAAGAAATTAGAAGAGGTACTGGACTGGTGCTCCGAGTTTGGAATAAAATACGTGACTGTTTACGCTTTCTCCACGGAAAACTTCAACAGACCCAGAAGAGAGTTCAAGATGATAATGAAACTCTTTAAAGAGGAGTTCCTTAAAATAGCGAATAATCTGAAACATAAAGCTCATCTTTATAAAGTAAGAGTTAGGGGCATTGGAAGGAGGGAAATGCTTCCCGATGATGTCAGGGAGGCTATGGAGAAGGCGGAGGAGGCAACAAAATCATATAAAGACTATTTCCTTAATCTGGCAATAGCTTACGGTGGCCAGCAGGAGATAACAGATGCCTGCAGAAAGGTTGCGGAAATGGTCAAAAAAGGAAGACTGAAACCCGATGATATAAATGAGAAAATATTTTCACACTTTCTCTATCTGAATGGCACACCCAGTCCGGACCTGATAATAAGGACGGGCGGTGAACACCGCCTGAGCAACTTCCTTCTCTGGCACAGCGCATATTCAGAGCTGGCATTTGTTGATGAGATGTGGCCGGAGTTCTCGAAGGAGACATTCGTATCGGTTCTCAAGGATTTCCAGAGAAGGCAGAGAAGATTCGGGAGATGATATGGACAGATTCATAGGAATAGTTCTGTGTATTTACATCAAAAATAACAGGATTCTGGTGGGCAAAAGAAGGGATACAGGCAAAAAGAATAAACCATATATCGGTTTCTGGGATGTGCCGGGAGGCAAAATAGAATACAACGATAAGGATATAGAAAGCGCTGTTAAAAGGGAATTTAAAGAGGAGACGGGACTTTTGATTAAGAGGTGCGAACCTCTCCGGTATTTCATGTTTTTGGGTGCGGATATCCCTCCTTTCCTTCAACCGGCATTTTTCTTTCCCTACAGAATAGAAGAGGTTGAGGGAAACCTGAGAGCTGAAAGCGACCTTGAGGAACTTTCCTTCAAATCTGTGAATGAATTGAAGAAATTGGAGACAACACCTTGGCTCAGAAGAATTCTCGAATCAGAACTCCCTTCTTTTGGATAAAACAAATATCGGATACTTTACATTGGGCTCGGTCAACTCTTCCATTATCCTCTTTATAATCATCTTCTTCGGATTGGGTATGAGCGGAACTCTCTCTTTCAAATCCTCATAACTCTCAAAGGGTTTTTCCTTTCTCGCCTCAAGTATTTCCCACATATGTTTTCTACCAACTCCCGGCAGAACCTCAAGTGAGTGCATCCTTGTTGTAATAGGACCGGCTTTGTTGAAGAACTCCACAAACCTTTTCTCCTTCTCCTCAACTATCTTCTCAACTATGTTTTCAAGTTCCGACCTTGCAGCAGCCGTGAGCTCGTTGACGGTTATGGACCTTCTTATGAACTTAACCTTGTCTCTATTATCCCTGCCTATATATACCCTGTCCTCCGGGTAAAGCTCCACCCCTTCCTTGGGTACCACCTCCAGAAGAGAGAAAAATCTATCTCCGATTACCTGTGCTATGGGTTCCTCCTTCCTCTGACCCGGATGTCCTCTTGGTAGAAAGTCCAATACATAGGCCCAGTCATCTTTCATAAAAATCACGCCCCGCTAATCGTATTTTTTGACAATCTCCAGAATTCTATTTATTTCTTCATCATTAAGGACAAGCCTCTCCTTCGCAAATATAAGTTTCACATCATCCTTCGTCTTTGGAAGGATATTCACAACCATGGCGGCCTGATGGGGTTTGACCCTTCCCACTTCCAGAAGCTCGTTGAACATCTTCCTGGCATCCGTGACATTGATTTTAACGTTCTTCTTAAGAAAATCAAGCGCTATCTTCTGCTCGTAAGTTAGAGAGTCCTTATCCCTCTTCTGAAGGCTGTTCTTCGCCTCAACAGCCGGTATCGCCTCTTCCTTAAGTATTTCCATATCATCACCCTTTGACCGGTTTCAGATGTTCCGGGAAGGTCTGAATCATCTTCTCGGCCCTGCCATCTTTGACACTTATCTCATACGCATTTCCTCTCTTTCCTACAACAATACCAACCTTTCCCTTGAACCTGGAGTGCGGCATTCCTCTATGAGAGGA
>QMZU01000107.1 GCA_003663345.1 Candidatus Aenigmatarchaeota archaeon
TACATGCAAGTGTTATTGTCTCATTAATTGCATTTGGGGCACCATATGGAGAATTATCACATGTATGTGGAGTACTATTAATGCATGTATTTGCCTCACCATCACTCATTATAATAAGATATTTATTCTTTGCATTACTTCCATTTAGTATTTTTATTCCCCTCTCGATGGCACAGGAGATGCATGTGAATCCACATGTTGGTTTATAATCGTCTATTGTGGCATTCAATAATGTAATGTCTCGTGTCAAATTAACATCACCACATACAGATGAACCATACCCCACCAGACCCACATTAACATCATTAGTGTTTGCTATAATATCATTAACGAAAAATTTATCTAAGCTCTTTGCTAATTTAATTCTTGTCACATTACATATCTTACAACCCTTTTTTCCACCCCCGGGTATGCAGTACTCACTTGGACATGCATGATTCGGGTCAGTTCCTTTATACCATACTGGATATATGGCATTAAGGATATTTGCTGCTTTGTCTCTTTTATCCCGCACATAACTTGGTTTCCAATAATTTGCAAGAGCATCATACTGGTCTCCAATGAGAATACCGGAACCATAATTGAAGTAAAAACATCTGAGATCATAAGAGTCTGCTATATTGTATGGGGGTCTGCCGATATCTGGGTCATCCCATATATCCCAGAAATTATAATAATTTGTTATAACAATTTTACCATTATTCAATGCATTTTTTATTTCGTTTTTATAGTAATTCGGTGCCCAATGCCCATCTACTATCAATACATCTGCCGAATTCCAGAAGGAGTGGGGTATAGGATCTCCATATCCGCTTTCATCTTCTATATATTTTCCATTGAGAAATCTAGCCAGATGTTCACCAACGGGTTTGAGTCTATTTTCATAAGCATAGTTATATGTCCATCTGGTCCACGCAGATACATTCTTTGGGGGTTGATTTGCGGGATATATATCTCCACAATCATCCACCCATTCCCCATATTCACACGATGATGATTCGGGGTCAAAACTAAAATCTCTAGCACCGCCATAATGACGGTAATTGCTACCGCAGAATTCCTCCTGATGATGATACAGCCATGTATCTCTACTATCTATAATAACACCCGTATTCGCTTCTAATTTAAGATCGAATCCCTGGGCACCTCCATTCTCTTTAACCTGGCACGCTATAATGTTTTGACCGTTCACTAGAATACTTAAATTAATAGGTAACACCCAATTCCAGTGCCGCCAACTATGACCCGTGGGATCATAGTGCACTACCTTATCGTTTATGTAGCATATTGCTCCATCATCGCTTCCAACACTCAGATTGAGCCATGTAATTGATGATACATCGGGTATATTAAATGTCTTACGGTAAAATCTACTGCATCTATCACACCCCCACCATCCAGTATCTGGAGTTGATACATTATCCCAGGAGGAATCATCCATTCCGATACTTGAATAATCGTTTCTGCAGCTGTATGTTATGTTCACACAATCATAACAGACCTCACTTGCATTGGTATATGTAGCCCACCATCCTCTCCCAAAATAACTTAGACAGTCTCTCCAGTATCTTCTATATCCCCTAAGTGTTCTATCAAATTCATAACAGACCTCTGATGTTCCTTCAGTAAAACATTGACAGTATTCTGCCGATGAAGATGAGCAGTTTGAAACAGTTTGTATCTTTATATACTGGGCAGTACAATACAAATACTCTGGATTGCTACAATTACCATCACATACTTTCTTTTCAGTTTCATAATATGTGCTACTGGGTAATGGCTCGGGTAGATCAGTACAGTTTGCAGTAAAAGCAGTGATTGTCATATCTGAATCAAAATTTGCACGAATCTCTTCATAACAGAATGTATCCAATGTGCTTGGACCGGGAGGGTCAATACCCTCATCGCATGTCACCCATCTCCTAGGACCATAGATACACCATGTGCTTGTAAAATTATTAGTAGAACAGTTACCCAATTCCCAGTTTGTCCATTGTGTACATATAGCCCTACAATGGGTTAAATTGTTTTCTGCCCATGTGGAGGGGCTACAATTACCGAATAAATCACTATATTCCCCCCAGCTATCCCTCTCACAGCACCCGGGTGGGTCTGGACAGCATGTTGTATTACAGCATGCATCATAACTTCCCCCAACCGTCTGACCACCACATTCGGCTATTCGATATCTCGTTGAGTTATCGCATGGGTTACAATAACAGAATGATGTCCCACCTACACAATTTGGAACCACCTCCCACCCACCACATGTTTTTAGATTATCCAATCCTATATTTTTGTAAAGGAATCCGGGTCTGTTAGAATAATAGCAAACGCCCAGAGGAGGGCATTTACTTGAGGAGACCCCCGTGGGTTCTATATAGATATCATCAAATCTAACGCGGGCATCATCTGTTACCAGAGAGAAGTAACCATAGAGATAGGGTGATGTGGTATCGGTATAATTTATATATAAGACGCCATCAACTGAAACACGAATATTATTGTCTTCAGCACATATCTCAATTGTTCTCCAGTCCTCGGGTGTTACCGGTAATCCAATGGTTCTTAATGTGTTTAGAGTTCCAGAATCCCCTTTATACAAACCCAATTCGCCATTATACCTATAAAGAATGAGATAACCACTTGTATCATGCCAGTGATCCTTGTTCTGTTTTCTTATCACCATACCGGCCCATGAATTACTATTAGAGGAATATGTTATTCTCATCTTGAATCTTGCAATAAAATCACCGGCATATGAGCGAGAAAGGGGAAAAACATCTATTGTTGTCATACTTTCTTCGGTAAGGGTTTGATAGTATGTATCGCTATCAATAATCCATTCACCAGAATTAATCTCCCATCTATCATCCTCACCATAATCAAAATCCGCCCAGAATCCTCCACATTCGCCAATATTCCATGACGGCTCAAATCTGAAACCACTCATACATTTCTTCATACTTGTTGATAAATCCGTTGTTAGAACAACATCTGCTGTTCCATTCCCACCCTCAACGAATAGTCTGATGGGAACGGTATTCCTCACCAATTCCGATGTTGGTATTGCGGAGAAATTGTTATCATTTAGAATTACATTAATATTGCCAGATGCTGTTGAATTATATATTGTTTCATTACCAACCCTAAACAAAAGTCTTTTCCCTTCCCCAACTGGCTTATTATAGTGGAGATGACCTGTAATTTTTGGTCTTGCTTTTGATGGAACATAAAATGATGAGTATAGATTAATAAACCCCTTTATCCCCGGAAAATAGAATTTGCTTTTATAGGGTTCAGAAAATTTGGATGTTTTGTATCTTACCTGAATAAATCCACCTCCAATAAAGCTTTTTGTTATGTTTCCCTCGGTGAATTCTATATCTATGGTATTTCTACA
>QMZU01000108.1 GCA_003663345.1 Candidatus Aenigmatarchaeota archaeon
CTACTCAAGCGTCTTAGATGTTGGGGAAGACGTAGATTTAGGGGTTGTCGCCGTCCCGGCTAGGATAGTTCCGCAGGTGGCTGAGGAGGCCGGAGAGAAGGGCGTAAAGGGGCTTATAGTGATCTCAGCGGGCTTCAAGGAGGCGGGTCTCGAAGGAGCCAAGAGGGAGAGGGAGCTCCTCGACATCTGCAGAAGATACGGAGTACGCCTCTTGGGGCCCAACTGCCTCGGCCTAATAAACACCTCCACCCCGATAAACGCCTCCTTCGCCCCCCGGATGCCGAGGAAGGGAGGAATAGCCTTCGCATCCCAGAGCGGAGCCCTCTGCACAGCGATACTGGACTGGGCGGCTAAGGAGGGAGTCGGGTTCAGCAACCTCATAAGCCTAGGGAACATGGCCGACATGGACGAGACCGACTTCATGGAGATTCTAGCCGAAGACCCGGCTACCAAGGTGATCCTCATCTACGTGGAGGGAATAAAGGACGGGAAGAAGTTCCTGAAGGTCTCGCCGAGGGTCTCAAGGGTCAAGCCGGTAGTCATCCTCAAATCTGGAACTTCAGACGCCGGAGCCAAAGCCGCCGCCTCCCACACGGGCTCCATAGCCGGAAGCAGAGTAGCCTACGAGACGGCCTTCAAGAAGTGTGGGGTGCTCCAAGCCAGCACCATAGAGGAGCTCTTCAACTTGGGGATAGCCTTCGCCTCCCAGCCCCTACCCCAAGGGAGGAACGTCAGCATAGTCACCAACGCCGGGGGGCCGAGCATAGTCGCAACCGACGCCTGCTCGAGGTACGGCCTCAACATGGCTTGGCTCTCCCCCAAAACCGTGGAGAAGTTGAGGTCCAGCCTCCCAGAAGAGGCTTCCTGGACGAACCCCGTCGACATCTTGGGGGACGCCACGGCTGAGAGGTACCGCCTCGCCTTGGAGGCGGTCTTCTCAGACGAGTTCGTGGACTCGGTGGTCGTTATCCTAACCCCACAAGCGATGACCCAGCCCTTAGAGACGGCCAAGCACATAGTGGACCTCAACTCGAGGTTTCCAAGGGTACCCGTCTTCGCCGTCTTCATGGGAGGAGAGAGGGTTGAGGAGGCCGTTAGGCTCCTTAAGGACGCCGGTATACCCGTCTACTCCAACCCCGAAGACGCCGCCTCGACCATAGCGGGGATCGTGCGGTACATCGACCTCCTGAACCGCAGGGTTGAAGAGGACTTCCCAAAATTCGACGTGGACCGTGAGACCGTTAAGAGCATAATCGAAAGGGCTAAGAGGGAGAGGAGGCCGAGCCTCCTTAGCGTGGAGGCCCGGCAAGTCGTTCAGGCATACGGGATAAAGGTTCCAGAGAGCGAGCTCGCCCAGAACGTGAGGCAGGCGGTGAACGCCGCGAGGAGGATAGGGTACCCCGTAGCTTTGAAAGTTGTCTCCCCGCAGATCCTCCACAAGACCGATGTGGGCGGGGTTAAGTTGAACTTGAAGTCCGACCGGGAGGTTGTGATAGCCTTCAACGAGATACTGAGAAACGTGAATGTCTTGATGCCTGAGGCGAGGGTCTTCGGGGTTGAGGTTCAGAAGATGGTTCCAGCCGGCAAGGAGATAATCGTGGGCATGAACCGCGACGTCCAGTTCGGACCCCTCATAATGTTCGGTTTAGGAGGCATATACGTCAACATCTTAAAGGATGTGTCTTTCCGTCTGGCCCCCTTGTCGAGGCAAGAGGCCTACGAGATGGTGGCGGAGACGAAGGCTTACGCCCTCTTGAGGGGGATCAGGGGGGAGCCTCCGGCCGATATAGACTCCGTAGTCGACACGCTTCTGAGAGTCTCCCAGCTAGCCCTCGACTTCGAGGAGATAAGTGAAATTGATATAAACCCGCTCTTTGTATATGAGCGTGGTGATGGAGCGCTAGCTCTAGACGTGAAGGTAACGGTAATGTGAGATGAGAGGGATGAGGAAGACCCCAAGCATATACGTGGCTTCCGCCACGAGGCAGTCCATAGGGAAGACCGCTCTCTGCCTCGGGCTAGCTCTACTCTTCAGGGAGGAAGGACTAAGGGTTGGATACTACAAGCCCGTGGGGTGGCATACAGGAACATTCGAAGGGCAACCCATAGACGAGGACACCCTCCTGATGAAGGAGACCCTAAACTTGGAGGAGCCCCTAGAGCTCCTGACGCCGGTTCTCCTCGAGTACCATTACTTGGACCAGTACTCCCCAGAAGACTCGCAGACCCTCCTAAAGAAGGTGAAGGAAGCATATCTGGAAGTCTCCAAAGGGAAGGACATCCTCATAATAGAGGCTCTCCAAGAGCCGAGCTTAGGGGAGTCTCTAGGCCTCTCAGCCGCGGACTTGGCTAAGACCTTTGGGTCTTACCTCCTGCTCCTCTCCAGTACGCACCAAGACATCGCCGTGGACGAGATACTCTTCGAGAGCTCCTGCATCTCCCGGAAGGTTTTAGGGTGTTGCGGAGTCGTCTTCAGTAGGGTTCGGAAGCCCATAGACAGGAGGATAAAGGAGAGGGTTATACCGGCCATAGAGCGGCATGGAATCCGCGTCTGGGGAGTCATACCGGAGTCTAGAGCCCTCACGGCTCCGACGGTTAAGGAAGTAGCTGAAACACTAGGTGGGGAGGTCCTGTGCGGGAAAGACTTCCTCTCGAAACCGGTTGAGCACTACCTTGTCGGAGCCATGACCCCTGAGGTAGCCCTGCGATACTTCAGGAGGGCTAAGAGGAAGGCTGTGGTCACCGGAGGGGACAGGCCTGACATAGCCTTGGCGGCGTTGGAGACCGACACCTCCGCCGTGATCTTGACAGGAAACATCCATCCTGGCGTGAGGGTGCTGGCTAGGGCTGAGGAGAAGGGGGTTCCAGTAATCTTGGTTCCATACGACACGTACACGACCGTAAATAAGGTTAGGGAGATCACCGGCAAGATCACTGTTGGGGACGTGAAGCGGATAAACGAGGCGAAGAGGATGGTCGCCGAGCATGTGGACTGGAGGGGTCTCCTCTCAGTTATCGGCGTGACCACCACTTAGACGGATAGCGTCGGCTCTCTCAGGCATGTAGGCCGGCGGAATCACCGGCAAGGCTCCCAGCCTTGGAGGTTTCAATAGGCGTAGGTTACCCTTTTTCGGAGGGGTAACCGCCTCACGCCTCCTTCTTCCTCAAGAACTCTGAGAGGGTTGAAGCCTCGACGATATCCTTTATTACGATCGTCTTGCCCTTCAACATCTCAAAGAGCCTCTTAACCTCGCCGCGTTCCATCTCAGCCAAGTTCACGAAGAACATCACCGCGAAGTACTGGGCGAAGAGGAACGGGTCCCTACGGATCACAAGCGGACTCTGCTCAGCAACCCTCCTGAAGGTCTCCAAGTCGTCGATCTCGAGGAAC
>QMZU01000109.1 GCA_003663345.1 Candidatus Aenigmatarchaeota archaeon
CCTTGAAATAACGCCTTATCTCACCGACAAATCTTCGGACATACTCTTTTGTTAAACTTATCTCCCTTTCCGGAACCTCATGAACCGTCCTTTCGTTCAATCTCTTCTTCAATTCAAGAACCTTGGCGAAGACCTCCTCGTAAACCGGATCAACCACACCTCCCTCTATCAGGTGTTTCTTGAAGGCCTTGGGCAGGTCCTTCGGGTCAGGCGGGAGTTTATCCATGCTCTTCAGAGCAGCAACAGATGCCTTTATCATTACCTCATAACTCTTCTGTACATCGTTTATTCTCCTTCCGAGCTCTATCTTCTTTATAACTTTCTCCATCTCTTTAACGTACTCCTCAGCCCTCTTTATGAAATTGTCCAGCTCCTCACCTGTTATATCCTTTATCTCCCTGTGTTCGACACCCTTCCTGAACTTTATAACATCATCCAGCCATTTCAGGTATTTTTCATCCAAGAGCTTATTCTCAACCAGAAACTCCCTAGCCTTGTCAACTATGTGGTGTGAACTGGGCGGCTCTCCTCCCATGAACATTATTGCCGCCTGGGTTGAGTTGAGCATCGCCAGATAAAGGTCCTCAGCCACCATCCAGAGCTTTATGTTCTTAACCTTCTTTATCTTGGGCTCCGCAGCCTCCATTCTCTTCTCGGCCGCTTCCCTTGTTGCCGGTAATCTTCCCTTAGCCAGAAGATTCTGCACAGGTTTGAAGAAACCCGTATCGTAAACAACCTTTCCCTCTTTCAGGATTGTATATGCGAGCGGTGAGAGTGTTCGGACCATCTCCCAGAACTCGGTTATGGTCCATACAGGCTGCGGACTCAGATCCTCATCTATATTTTTAGCGGTCTTCCGAAGGAAGGCGTCCATCATCTCCCTCCTCGCTTCGGATATCTCCCCCTTTGTATCATCGATTATAACTATCAGATCAACATCACTTTTGCTGTGAAACTGGTCACGTGTCATCGAACCAAAGACAACTATACTCTTCACCAGATGCCCGAACTCCTCGAGAACCTCCTTGCTGAACTCTTTGATATGTTTAGTCTTCTCCTTCTTTCTCTTCTCCATCTCCTTTTTCGTTAGCTTTCTAACAGTCTCCTTCTTTTTGGTCTTTTTTTTAACATCCCCCTTTCCTGCCATTATATCACCACTTATAAGTAACACTCTTGTAAAGATTTAGTTTATGTTGTATTTAAAGGTTTCGCCCCAAGGTTTAAATCTATTTATTTTTAACATACTATCTGGTCAAGTACCTAGAATACATTGCGAAACACTCTTGAGGGGCTTATGATGATGAAAAGAATAAAGGAATTATTCATAGAAATTGGAAAGTACATGGAAAAGAGTGATGTGGCTGAATTGTACCTACTCCATGAGGATCGTGATATCCATGCGTTCTTTAGACTTAATGAAGACCCCATAAAAATGATCCATCTTCAAGGATATCCAAGCCTGAGTTCTGAGCAGGAGGTTATGTTGTTTGCAAGATTGATGGATTATAGGAAGATTAGGGAGATTAGGAAAAAAGGTATTTCAATAGGAAACGAGCATGAAGCAGTGATTCGGAAATTTCCAGATTTTGAATCCGGGATATGTATGTCTTACAACACTGAAAGAATTGTTGAAAGATTGATGGAAAACCTTTCCCTGTTGAATCAAGAACCGATTTAAATTGGAATTTGTAAATAAAAAATATGCCAAACAAACTTCCTCTAAATATGATTCTCGTTAAAATAAACAGACTTAGCGGCTGGTTGCTCATTCCTCTTTTTCTGATATACATCATAACCGGTTACTCTATGACCGGAGAGTACGGGATGAATAAAGTTGTGAGTCTCCATCTCGCCAGAACCATTCATCTGAACTTTTCAGGTTTGTTTATCTTACTCTTTCTGCTCCATGTCTGCACATCCATTTACCTTGCCCTGAGAAGGTGGGGCATCATCAGAAGGAAGTGAAGTAGGATGACAAAGAGGAAGGAAAAAAACGTTCTAGAAGAAGCTCACGAGAAGAGAATTTGTCAAAAAGGGCCTTCTGGCCCTGGTGGGTCTTGGAGCAGGAATGTATGCAATAGATAACCTACTCAAAAATCCCGTATCCACCCATGTCTTCAGTGGCGAGGCACCACAAGAGCTCTGGAAATGGTCCAGAGAAGCGTATCACTATACACAACTGGGAAAGAACGTTCAGTGCCATGTCTGCCCGAATCAGTGCATACTGGAAGAGGGCGACAGAAGTATATGCAGGGTGAAGGTGAACAAGGGTGGAAAGCTGTATACACTGGTTTACGGGAACCCCTGCGCTGTTCATGTCGATCCCGTGGAGAAGAAACCGCTTTTCCATTTCCTTCCGGGTTCGCTTGCATTTTCAATCGCGACGGCCGGATGCAACTTCCGGTGCCTCAACTGCCAGAACTGGCAGATATCTCAGAGCAGACCCGAGGAGACGAGGAACATCGAACTTTTTCCAAGTGATGTGGTTCAGGAAGCGGTGAGGAGCGGTGCTGCATCAATAGCGTACACCTATTCTGAACCGACCGCTTTCTACGAATACATGTACGACACATCAAGGATAGCAAAAAGTATGGGTATAAGAAACCTCTGGATAACGAATGGATATATGAGGGAGGAGGCGCTCAGGGACCTCTGCAAGTATCTGGATGCTGCGAATGTCGACCTCAAGAGTTTCAGGGAGGAGATATATAATAAATTGAATTCCGGGAGATTGCAGCCTGTTCTGGATACGCTTAAAGTTCTGAAGGATGAGGGAAAATGGTTCGAGATAACAAACCTTGTGATTCCAACATACACCGATGACATGGATATGATCAGGGATATGTGTGAGTGGATAAAGAGAAACCTCGGTCTGGATTATCCCCTACACTTCTCCAGGTTCAATCCCATGTATAAACTCACATCACTCCCGCCAACACCTGTGGAGACTCTTGAGAGTGCCATAAAGATTGCAAGGGATACCGGCCTGAAGTTCGTTTACATAGGGAACGTTCCGGGGCATGAAGCGGAGAGCACCTACTGCCCATCCTGCGGCAGGGTTGTGATAAAAAGAAAAGGCTATATAATAGATGAGAATAATATTCAGAACGGTGCATGTAAGTTCTGTGGGGAGAGAATACCCGGGGTGTGGAAATGAAGAAGTATGTTTTGGCTCTGGTGCTTCTGGTATTGGTATCGGGGTGTACAGGAAAGCAAAGTGTTGTGGACGAGGGAAAGCCAGTGATCAGGGAGCCGGCTGTGGCGGGGAGATTTTATCCATCCGACCCTGAGGAGTTAAAGGCAATGATAGATGATTACTTGGGAATTGTTGAGGAAGGGAAAATCGAGAATGTTAGAGGACTTGTGGAGCCCCATGCAGGTTATATC
>QMZU01000110.1 GCA_003663345.1 Candidatus Aenigmatarchaeota archaeon
ATTATATCCATGATAAAAATATCCAGCGGCAGGAATAAATAACTCACTCGAGATGTTTGAAATCCTCAAAGACCTTTTTGCCCAGTCCGGTTATCCTGTAGGAATCCTTCTCAACCTCAATCCAGCCAAGTTCCCTTAACTCATGAACTCTGTTCTCAAACTCTTTCCTGTTGAAATCCATCTTCTTATAAACAAAAAATGGAACCTCATTCATCTCGTATCCGAGCTGCATTATCTTGTATATCCCAGGGTCGCTCAGAACCTCCTTGAGCCACTCTTCATCGTACTTCATTTTCATATAACCTCTATAATTTAAATGAAATTTCAAATTTTAAATACTTTTAGGTGGTAACAAATTCTATCGGAATACCGGAACACCATTCCCATCACCTTTTATAACTACCCCGAAGATTTTAAGGTTATGAGGCTCGATGTGTTTCTCCCTCAAACCACAAAGGAAATAGATTTTTCAGATGTCCATCTCAAAAACCTGGAGAGAAGCGACTCCCTTCAGGTAATATGTGATCAGAAGGGAATAGAATGTTATCGGACCGAGGAGTATCTTCGGGATATACTGAGGGATTTCTTCAGAGAGGTTTACGAGAACTTCACTGTTTCTCCATGCCTCTTTACACCTGAGGAGAGGGAATGGATAATTGAAAACCTCACACAGGTGAAAATCATATTTCACGGATACGGATTGCTGTCTGACGAGGATGCTGCCAAACTGATATCTTATCCGCAGAACTTCCGTTTCAAGCCCATGATTATTTTAGGGAATTCTCAGGTCAAGCTCCTTCTTCAAGGAAAGCCCGAAATAATCTCCGTGAAGGAACTGAATGGGGGTGAGTTGGGGGTTACTGGACTGGGCGGGTTCCCTCTCGAGAGCATGAGGGAGCTCGTCTCCTATTTGAAACTCAACTCCAGACCTTGGAAATATAATCACAACATAAGAATTGGAAGGAATTTTATCTTTGAACTTCCAACCCCTTTCTGTAACCTTCCTCCCTATATAATAAATGATGGCGAAAGGTTCTTCCTCCTCCTGAAAGATGATGAGGGTTTTGAAAGAAATGGGTTCTTCTCTTTCATTTCAAAACTTATGCCGGTTAAAACCGGAAGGATTGACTGGGGAAGAAAAGCAATAATCATTGAGGATTTCACTTAACAGATTTAAACTTCCCTTCCAAGACTCAACTTATGAGGCCCTTCTGGCAGAGAAGAATCGCCAAGGAGAGGATTATTCTTCTTCTAAGAGAAGCGGAGAAAATCTTCTCCAGAAACAGGAAACTGGCAAAGCGTTACATAGAACTAGCAAGAAGGATAGGAATGAAATACAGGGTTAGAATGCCCAGAAAATATAAGAGAATGATATGCAGAAACTGCCATACTCTTCTGAGACCGGGTGCGAACTGCAAGGTCGAGATAGATTCCAAACTCAAGGTGGTGGTCTACACTTGCCAGGAATGCGGTCATGTAAAGAGATACCCTTATAAAGGAAAAATCAGAAAGAAAAAGTCTAAAAGGCGATCAGGATAATATATTTAAAACCTTTTTTGAATCATTTAGAGAGGTGTTTCCATGGCAGAGGAGCTCGGTATAACTGTAAAGAAAGATGAGGACTTTTCCGAGTGGTATCTGGAGGTTGTGAGAAAAGGGGAGTTCGTTGACCAGAGAACACCTCTCAAGGGTTTTGATGTTCTCAGACCATGGGGTTACAGATGCTGGGAACTCCTCCAGCAGAGGATCGACGAGTTATTTAAGGAGAATGGTGTTGAGAATACATACTTCCCTATGCTGATACCGGTCTCGTTCTTCGAGAAGGAAGCAGAGCACTTCGAGGGTTTCAACCCTGAACTTGTGAAGGTGACAAAGGCCGGAGATAAGGAGCTTGAGGAGGAGCTTGCAATAAGGACCACAAGCGAAACAATAATTTACCACATGTTCTCCAAATGGATAAGGAGTTACAGAGATTTACCGATGAAGGTGAACCAGTGGGTCAACATAGTCAGATGGGAGACGAAGATGACCAAACCTCTTGTGAGGCCAAGGGAGTTCCTCTGGCAGGAAGGACATACGGCCCATGCTACCAAAGAGGATGCACTGAAGCAGGTGGAGAAGATAAAGGAGATTTACAGAAAGATTCATGAGGAGTTTCTGGGACTACCTGTGATGATACTCAAAAGAACGGATTTGGATAAATTTGCCGGTGCGGAGATGTCCCTCGCTTTCGATATGGTTATGCCGGATGGAAAGATTGTCCAGGGAGCAACCGACCATTTACTGAATCAGATGTTTCCAAAGGCATTCGGGGTTCAGTTCGAAGATAAGGATGGGAAGAAGAAATATGTGTGGACAACTTCATGGGGTCTTTCGGAAAGGGAGGTTGGATGCGTCATAATGATGCATGGGGATGATGAGGGGGCTGTTTTGCCTCCGTTGATAGCGCCATACCAGGTGGTCATAATACCGATAGTTTTCGAGAATGAAAAGGAAAAGGTTCTGAAGGAAGCCAGAAAACTTGAGAAGGATATAAAGAGACTGGGAATAAGGGTTCATCTCGATGACAGGGATGAGTATACGCCCGGGTTCAAATTCAATGAATGGGAGCTGAAGGGCGTCCCCCTGAGGGTGGAGATAGGTCCAAAGGATATTGAAAAGAATCAGATAGTTGCTGTGAAGAGGAATGATGGCAAGAAGTTCGGCATCAAAAGGAACGAATTGAAAGAGCTCGTTTCGATCCTCAATTCTATTCAGAAGGAATTATTCGAAGCAGCAAAGAAGCACCTGAAAGGAAGAATAAACGATGCCAAAACTCTCGAGGAAGCCTCAAAACTTTTAAAAGAAAAAGGAGGTTTCGTGAGGGTGAACTGGTGCGGTAGTCAGAAATGTGAGGAGAAAATAAACGAAGAACTAACAGCAGAGGTAAGAGGTACACTTTACGGTAAACAAGAAAAAATATTTGGACCATGTATTTATTGCGGCAAAAATGCAAAAGAAGTGGCATATGTGGCAAAAGCTTACTGAACCTCCTCTTTCTCATCAATCCCTCTCCAGTGTCAGGATAATTATCACACCGAGCAGAATGAAAAATAGTGATACTGTCAGTGTCCATGTATTCCAGATAAATCCTAGTTCTGGATAAAAACCTCTGACAAATATTACCCTTTCAACAGGCAATCTCAGAGCTCCCACCATTAAACCAACAAGCATCGATATGGTCGGTTGTCTGTATCTCTTCAGAAGGTATGCGAGGAATCTTGAAGAAAGCAGAAGACTCAGCACCGCGCCGCTGATAAAAATCAGAATCATTATGTAATCTAGGTTTTTCAAGACGCCCAGCATGTACTCGTACTGTCCCAATATCAGAAGTATGA
>QMZU01000111.1 GCA_003663345.1 Candidatus Aenigmatarchaeota archaeon
AAATTTGATGTGTCGAGTTCTATATATGAACAGGTTTTGGCGCCTTCTTGAGGTTCTTGAAAAGAGGTATGGAGATATGGAATTTTTTGAGAAAGACCCTTTCAGAGTTCTCATAACAACCATCCTTTCACAGAGAACCAGAGATGAAAATACACTCGCTGCTTCGAAGAATCTCTTCAAAAAGGTCCGGACTCCAGAGGATATTTTGAAAATGGATATAAAAACACTGAAAAGATTGGTCAAACCTGCAGGTATGTATGATCAGAAGGCAAGGAAGATAAAGGAGGTGTCAAAAATTATAGTGGAGAGATTCGGAGGAGAGGTTCCAAAGACGAGAGAGGAACTAATGGATATGCTTGGGGTGGGTTATAAAACGGCTGATGTGGTATTGATGTACGGATTGGGGATTCCTTCCATAGCTATAGATACACATTGCAACAGAATACCGAAAAGGCTTGGTCTGGTTCCGGAAAGCGCAGATGTGGAGGAGGTGAAAAGGATACTCGAAAGAAACATACCGAAGGAAAAGTGGTGGCTTGTGAATCTCGGTCTGGTGCAGTTTGGAAGGGAAATATGCAGACCAGTGAAACCCAGGTGCGATGTATGTCCTTTGAAAGATATGTGTGATTTTTACAGGAGGGGAAAATGAAGGGAATATACTCTCTTCTGATTCATCTGTCAAAAGGAAAGAACATAAAAGTTGGAAAACTCGGCATCTTCCATTTCCCCGAAGGTTACTATATTTACGTGGGTTCTGCAATGAACGGCATCGAGCAAAGGGTTGCCAGGCATAAAAGGAAGGAGAAGAAAAAGAGGTGGCACATAGATTATCTGCTTGAGGAAGCTGAGGTGATTGATGTTTTCATTAAAGGTAATGCGGAAAGGAAGGAGGAATGTAAAACTGTTATTGAATGGATTAAGAAAGGTGGAAAAATTTTGGTAAAGGGGTTTGGTTCAAGTGACTGTAAATGTGAAACCCATCTGCTTTATTTCGGCAAATCCTTTTTCAAAATAAAAAAGAAATGAGAAACAGTCATTCAAGAAGTGCCGCTTCTATGTCTTCTAACGTCATGTTTTCAATGGCGCTTTCCATCTCCTGCTCTATCTCACTCATTGCCTGATCTTCAACGTTACCTGTGGTTGTTGGGGCTTTATGTAACGGTTGAGTGCAGCCTCCGATGAAAATCGCTGAAACCAAAAGAAGGATAATGAAGAGTTCCTTCATATCACTCTCCCTCCGTTGTTGCGGGTGATGCACCTGAAACAGCTGTTGCAATTGGGGTCACTTCAACCGGCTCTATCTTCACCTCTACCGGTTTCTCCACTTTACACTTTTCTGGGAACCTCTCGCAGAAGACCTCGCAGACCGGTGCATCTGGATTCCTCGAACAGTACCCTTCCAGGGTTACGGTCACTTTTCTGCAGGCATTTGGATGTTCTCTGCAGTAATCAACGCATTTCGGATTATCTGCTCTACCAATACAGAATTTTGCAAGCTCTGCAGTGACCTTTCCGCAGGCAACAGGGTGTTCCTTGCAGTAATCTATGCATTCTTCCTTGTCAGGATTCTTGATGCAGAGGTCGGCCAGATTTTTAACCAGTTTTCTGCATGCCACTGGATGTTCTTTGCAATATTCAATGCAGTTTGCATCATCAGGGTTTTCGATACAGTAATCCGCAACACTCTTTACCACTTTGATACATTTATTCGGGTGTTCGGCGCAGAATTCTCTGCACGTTTCGGTGTTCGGCTCCTTCATACAGTACTCCACAAGTTCTGCGTTGATCTTCCCGCAGGCCTCATGTTCCGGATGTTCTGCGCAGAACTTCCTTGTTCTGATGAGTATTTTCTTGCAGACCTCCCTCTCTGGATGCTCTTTGCAGTAGCTCTTCACGTACTCCCTGCATCTGACATCGTCCAGATTATTTTCGCAGTATCTTCTGAATATCTCCTTGCACCTTGCATCATCGGGGTTCCTCTTACAGTACTCTGCCATCCTTTCCCTGCAGTTGGGGTCGTCTCTGTTGGCTTTGCAGTATTCTGAAATTTTCTCCCTTATCTCCACGGGTTTAGGTGGTCTCGGTGCCTCAAGTACGTAGAGATAGAAACTCTGACCGTTTATGTCAAGATTTCCTGCCCATATCTCCGTGTCTCCCTTCATCACAGATGATACCGAAAATGATCCCACTTTAGTATTATTGGTGTAAACGTCGCCTGATACTGTTCCCTCACCCTTCACTATATTTTTGAGTTTGTATTTCTCTTCGTCAAGGTACATCACTCCAAGACTGACCTCTTCTTCCTCACCAAGCACTGATACCTTGACCGTGCCTATACCGACCTTCACTATCTTGAAGTCCATGACATCACTGGGTGAAACCGCTATCCCTTTTCCCAGTATCATCATTGTCTTTATCTCTGGTTTCGGCTGTGCGAGCGAAAGTCCTGTCAGGAGAAGAAACGCCATCACAAAGACGATTGCTGCTCTTCTCATCACTTCACCTTTATATTAAAAGAATGCGGCGGTATATATCTTTAAGGGAATCATAGCGGACCATTTACGAGGTCCAGAAGTTCGGTTATATAAACACTTTTCTTGATATCATCAACCGCAAGTCGATTTATATCTGTGCTTACTTCGGGAACATCATCATCTTCCGAAGATATAATCTCAGCTATTCTTTTACCTGTTCTCAGAACGTTCGGGATATTCTCGAGTGGATAGACGTGTAATGAACCATCGACTTTTTTCACAGCGGGTTTTCCAAGAACCTTTGCCCTCTCCAAATCAGATGGGTAGAGAAGATGAAGAATATCAGCCACGGCATTGCTCACGTATCTGTAACCATCCGGTCTGATAGAGTTGGAAACCATCATCCCGTCTTCTGTGATGGATTCAAAGCGTAAAGCCACGCGAAATTCTGGATTATGATAATGCTCCTCGTCTTCGACCAGTTTATATGAATAATAGGCATCGACCATTTCCTTCTTTTCCTTTTCCTCGTCTGGCCATCGGAAATAATATTTAAAGTTCAAATCAGCCAGACCGAGACTTCTGATCATACTTTTGAAATCCTTTTCAAGTGAGTCGTCAAATGTGAGTCGAAGATGAACATTTTCCTTAATCTTCTTTAGATTTCTTTCTTCAAAGAGAAAGTTCTTGGTATCAAAAAATTCTTTATAATTGTTATCTTTTTTGAACCTCTCTGTGAACTCTATCTCCACAGTGAAATTTTCTGGGTTGATTGATTTTACGGTATAATTCATATTCTCTTTCTGGTAAGTAATCTTTTTATTTCTAATTTCAGAGAAAAAGAAAGTTTTATATATTTTACTTCCAGAGCTCCCTGCAT
>QMZU01000112.1 GCA_003663345.1 Candidatus Aenigmatarchaeota archaeon
CAATGAACTCTTTATCATGGAATTTATCCAGAATCTCCCGCCCTGTCTCGTGGCAACCAAGAAGCACGACATGATTCTTCAACTCCTCGCCTTCGAGGAGGTCCAAATCTTTGACAGTATGTTTGAATATGAGGAAACCGTTCGGGAACCTTCTGCTCAGAGTCTTCGATATTCTCTTTCCTATCTTGTCCATGTACGGTGTCAGTGCCATGGTGAAAACTGTCAGTGTTATTATTATCGAATAGGTTGCCGGTGTAATTCTGTCAAGCAGTAACCCATCCCTTGCAAGGACAAAGGAGAACTCCGAGGCCTGCGAGAGCCCGAGGCCCGTGAGTATGGGAACTCTGGAACCGTAACCCATCGAGCTCAATATGAGAATTATTATTAACGGTTTCACTATCAGAAGAATAAGGAGCAACGCACCGATCACCATCAGATTTGTTCCCATTACCATCAAATCTATCTGCATCCCGAGTGTTGCAAAGAATATAACCGTGAAGAAATCCCGGAGGGGCATTATCTTGGAGGCTATTTCTATGTTGTACGGATAGGAGGCGAGCGCCAGACCTCCTATAAATCCACCTATTGCCACGGAAAAACCGAGATAGTAGCTTATTCCGATAAAAAAGAAGCACGTGGAGACAGAAACGAGGAATAGAGTCTCTTTGCTGTTTGCGGAGTACCTGAGAACCGTTGGAAAGATGAACTTGCTCATAACAACCGCTATCGAGACGAGTCCCAGACCGTTTATTATTATTCTGGAGAACACCGGCCAGCTCATGAAATTCTCCAGATTCCCGAGGAGGCTGAGCGCCAGGATAACTGCGATGTCCTGAAGAAGGAGAATCCCTATCGATATCCTTCCCTGAAGGGAGTTGAGCCTGTAGGTTTCGGAGAGGTGTTTGACCACAACCATGGTGGAGCTGAAGGCCACAACCAGACCTATATAGATGGATTCCATGAAATTGAAACCGAGAAATTCGGAAACAGAGAAACCGATTAACAGGGTTATGGTTACCTGCAGTATGCCCGTTATCATTGCAACCTTGCCCACCTTCTTCATTTTTCCCACATCAAGTTCAACACCTGCTATGAACAGAAGGAATGCCACGCCAAGCTCCGAGAGAACCGATATCTCATGCTGGCTTGAGATCAAGGATAAACCAAAAGGCCCGAGAAGAATTCCGGCAACGATGTACGCTATCATCGGTGGCTGTTTCATTGCCTTGGCAAGAATCGCAAGCACGGTCCCGATTATTATAACAAGACCCATATCGATTATAAGTGTGAAGTCTGTATGCATGCTCTTTATTACACTTTCTTTATTTTAAAAGTTTCAGAGAATATAAACCAGTTATCAGCTCTTTTTGAATGTGCATGGCTCAGAAGCATAAACCCAGTAACTTTTACCTGCTTCCAGGAAGGTATGATGTTCCCAATGATTTGTGGCAGGATTCAAATACCATACATACTCATCGTTATACACACCGAGTTTACATTGTTTCAATATATCACTCAGGTAAACATTTAATCCAGGTATAATATTCCAGCCTTCGTGAAGAATCAGGGTTTGGGGTGGGGAGGTTTCCTTTGCCGGAACCGTCGCCACACAGTCTTCAACTGAGTAAACATAATAACCTCTCCATGGTTCTATTTCATACTCCGAACCCGTGAAGATTCCATTTACCGTGTCATAAGTCAAAGCATAGTAATAGTTTCTCTCCCGGGTTCTGTATTTGTAGAGGCTACAATCATCCAGTATGTCACTTATTTTAACATTTCTATCGAAAGGAAGTGATATCATGTTCCACCCTTTACGGAAGGTCAATTTTGCCTCTTCTATTTCTGGTTCTGGTGGACCTACCGGAAGAATGACTTGAAGGCAGTTGTTACTTTCATTTAATTCGCTGACGTTGTTGTCAGTATCCGCGCATATTTTGATGGTATCTCCGGGTCTGAAATAGTCGGGTGTTATGAGAAACTCGATTGTTTCCCCTCTTGCCTTTACAGGACCGGTTATTGCAGTCATGGTTCCTTCAGGATGGTAAAAGGTTGTTCTGGTGCTTATATTCACATCGCTGGTTCCGTTGTTTTTGAGCACGTAGTAGAGAAGGGAACCGTCGAGCCATGCGCGGTCTATAGTGAGGTCAGCTTTTGTTTCTAAAATGGAACACACGGGAAAAGTATCGATATTCTCATTAATCAAAAAATCCTCAAGAATAGCTACATCACTGTCAGTCACTACCTCTTTTCCGTCGCCATCTAGGTCCAGCCTGCTGTCATACATATTATTAACCCATAGAGCCATGGCTTTCTGAAAGTCGTTTATAGTCACATAGCCATCGTCATCAGTATCCCCGTAAGTTCCGCAGGGAACCTTTCTGGCACAGAAATTATACATGCAGATTTCTACACATGTTTTTGAATAGCTCCATATATAGCATCCCTCTTCTCCTCTCTCACAGATGGAGTATATCGAATCCTGGCATTTATAACTTCCTTCGGAGCATTCGTTCTGGCACCCCATACATTTTCCTGTTGAGACATCGCATTCCGTACAGTTCTTTTTGCACCAGGTCCCATCAAGAGAGCAGTACCACGAATCTCCTGCTTGACACCTATACTCGCCAGCACCCCACTCATAGGTGCATCCTGACCCTGCAGATGTATATCCTTCAGGACATGAAGCTGCATTTACAAAAGATACGGTGAATAGAAAGGTAAAAAGAAATATTGTAAGTAGCTCTCTTGGGAGGGTTGGCTGGCTGGATTTCATCAATAAAAATACCGATTGTATTTTTAATAAAAGTATGGGTCTCAAATTAATCCAAAGATTTAAATTTTGAGCATATTTATACTATAAGTGATTCCTGTGGAGTGTATATTTTGCAAGATAGCCAGGAAGGAGATAAAGACAGAGATAATCTACGAGGACGAATCATCCCTGGCCTTCCTTGACATAAATCCGATCTCACCCGGACATACGGTCGTGATACCGAAGAAACACTCGGAAACAATCCTGGATATGGATGATGATGAGATAGGTCCGATGTTCATTGCTGTGAAGAGGGCTACTGAAATGCTAAAGGATGCGCTCTCACCGGATGCCTTCAACATCGGAATAAACCATGGAAGAAAAGCCGGTCAGGGCATAGACCACGTTCATGTCCACATAATACCGAGGTTTGAGGGGGACGGTGGCGGTTCAATACACACCATAGTGAGAAACCCTCCGAAGGAAAGTATCGAGGAGATGGCTGAAAGGATAAAATCCGCTTCGAAATCCGGAGAGGAACCAAAGGAAAGTGTTGAAGAAGTAG
>QMZU01000113.1 GCA_003663345.1 Candidatus Aenigmatarchaeota archaeon
ATATACTCTGGCAGGGTCAAGTCCTCAATAGAGGAAGGCAAATCATATTTCGCCACATAGTCTTCATAGACATAAACCAGGGGATCGCGCAACTCTCCTTTGCGCCAGTCTAAATCATAGACAGTCACCTTGGCGTCATAACTGCCAGCGGTGGCGTCTTCGGGCACCACCCAATCCAGGGCAACTTCTTTGGTATCAACCTTGTCCAGCACCACTATTTTTGAGGTTTTCCAGATGTTGCCCTTTTCGTCCTTGACCTCTAACTCAACCCCTCTGGCCTTTTGACTATAACCTCCGCTGGTTTGCAGGATTATCTTAAATGGTACCGTATCTCCTGGCCTAAACTCTCCCGATGGCCAATCAACGGCGTTGATCGTGTACCAACTCTGGATCGCCCTCTGGTAATGGTGGACGTACTGACCAGTAAATTGGGAGTAGTGCTTAGTGAAATATGCGTCTATTTGCGACTCAAGTTCGTGGTACCGATCTTTGCCTTCCTCAAAAAGGGTGTAGGGATCGCGATAATCTCCATTGAGCTCGTCCGTCTCCAGGCCAATCAAGAAGGGAATCCCCATTTCCTCGCAGATATCGGGGCCGGGCGCAGCTTTCCCGATAACTCCTCCCTCCGGACCGGTATCAAGCTCATCTTGATAGGTGTTTGCGGCCCAGATATCAAATTCGCGGATGAATTCTCTCCACGCTGAGCTATCCTCTGCGTCGCAGTAAACGCTCAAGATCAAATCCTGTGAGACTATAGTTTTTCCATCGTAGGAAATGCCCTTGAGGTACTGAATATAGTTTTTATATTTTGTCCAGTCATGAACAGGCTCGATATCCCAGCTGATGCCGGCAAATTTGGAGTCAGGATTTTCAACATTGTATTTCAGCAATGCTTCTATTAGAGGTTTATGTATTACAGGATTATCTAATACATCTGGCCCTCCGCTTAACAGGGCGTGAACCTCTATCCCTCTTTTATTAGCTTCGTTTATGAAGTCCCGATAGGTGTCAGAGATGCTAGGGTTAAACCCCATCCAGACCACATTCACTTCCTCCTTACTACATATATCGAAGAAACGAGCCCGCTCCGAAGGGTCGGTCACTACAAGATTAGAGAGACCCCAGAGATAAAGTGCCTTTATCTTTTTCTCATTTACAGTTATAGTTATGGTTTCTTCATCTTGACCGCCCTTGCCATCAGACACGGAGAATGTCACGCTATAAGTTCCGGCCTGGTCAGAGGTAGGCGTCCAGCTAAAGGTGTGGGTTGTCAGATCAAAGTTAGCCCCTTCGGGCAGCCCGCTGGCCGAATAGGTTAATGCGTCGCCGTCCGGATCAGCGGCAGAGACGGTAAATTCGAGAGAGTTGCCTTCTCTTATTATCTTGTTGCCGATAGGATTGAACTTCGGAGGATGGTTAATGGTTGTAAAGTTATAAACGTTACTAACAGTCAGGTTGCCTAGTTCATCTTGCGACCTCGCCCGGAAGTAGTAGGTGGTTCCATGCTCTAGGCCAGTCAGGATGACGCTGTGCTCAGTGACGAGGGTAGAGTTAAGTGCAGTCGTAAGTCCTAAGTCTTCAGTTGAACCATATTCCACTTGGGAGGTAGCTGGCTCATCAGTAGTCCAAGAAATCTTGGCAGAATTTGAAGTAACCTCAGAGCTCAAAATGTTGGAAATGAGTGGTGAACTAGGTTCACGAGTGAAGACAACACTCCACTTTGTCCATGGAGTTACTGGACCACTTCGTAATTTGCATCGGAACGCATAAGGACGGTTGGGAGACAACCCGGTAAAGGTGTATTCACGGGTATTTATCCAGCCAGAATCTATCCAGCTAAACTTCCCCCCCGCTTTATACCCTTTCACTTGGTACCAGAATTCAGGAGAACCTGAACCAGAGCCATTGATGGGACGCACAGTAACCCAGCTATCACCAACCTGAACAAGCTCAATTCCAGAAGGTGCCATTACTTGATGACTAAAACCGAAATAAAATTCCTTCTGGGCAATATTGACATAATTGTTGTCCCCAAACACCCATTCCGTTCCTGACATGAGAACGATTCCCACTTTGGCATTTTCTATAACGTTGCCAGTACACTCAACCGTACCCGGATCAAGATGGAGATCTATAGCACACTCTCCATCCACATCAGATATATAGTTGTAAAGTATTCTATTGTCCATCATAGGAGCAAAGCTTTGGTATTGCCACACAAGTATGGCATTAGTGCTGCAGTTTCTAATACGATTATTGAAAATCACTGAATCTGAAGTGTCGTTAAACTCGATACCCACTTCACAATTCTCTATAATATTGTTTTCGATGAACCAGAAGTCGGTAGCATGATCAGGACTTATTGACCCACCCACATTGTCAAAGTAACAGTTCCGCACAAACCATCTTCTTCCCCCATAGGAGACCACACCCCGCTGCCACAGATTCTTTATGGTGCAATTGCTTATAACAACATCCTTTACTAGCTCTGCGTCCGCTGATGGCCTATCGCCGTACCAACTTCCATCTAACTCAATGCCATTGTACCAGACGTGGGTGGCACTGGCTCCCTCAGGACTATTTTGTTTATTACCGTCAATAGTTAGATCCTCTATTCTGATGTTCTTCACAATACCTCGATTGGTAATGCCCCTCTTGTTGGTCGAGCCGTCAGAGAACTTCAAGATTACGCTGTCCCTGTCGGTGCCTTTTATCCAGATGTTGTCATAGACGACTATGGGCATAGAATACGTACCGGTATCGTTAAGAACATAAGTTCCCGGCTTAATAACCACCGTGCCGCCACCCAGGGCATGGAGATGATCAATTGCTTGCTGTATGGGTTCGTTAGTCGTACCGTTAAAATCTCCCGATCCATCCTGGGCAACAGTAACTACATTTGTCTTAGGCCAGATATAATACTCGTTTATCTTTCCTAGAGGAACATAGTGAGTTTCAATTCGGTCGGCATAGCACTCGACTATGCGATAGCAGGGCGGAGAATAGTCCTTATTGGCGATGGATCTGGATAAGGCACCGGTGATAACGAATTTGGTACCGGTAGAGGGGTGAGTATATTCCATATTCTGGTGAGCATGGCCAGCAAAAACAGCCACCAAATTGTAGCCGGACAATAAATCCATTACATCGTCAGGGTTTTCCACATCGCAAAACAGATTTTCCCTGGGGTTATACTGCATGGGACTCCAGAAGGAATGATGGACATAGACGATTATCGGCGTTGTTCTGCTTAGGGTGCTGAGATGACTTTGAAGCCAGGAAAGGGTCTCTTCTTCGAATCCACCACCATAG
>QMZU01000114.1 GCA_003663345.1 Candidatus Aenigmatarchaeota archaeon
AGAGATAAGGGATATAGAGAATGCACTCGGTAAATTCAGGTGCAGAAGGGTTCTGATAGTTCCTGAAAAAAATGCACTCGAAAGGGAGCCCGAAGGTGTAGAGGTGTGGGATGTGGAGGAGATTCTCTGTGCTGTCAAAAATACCGCCAAATTTTCGAGAATAAATACTTAAACTATTTCTCCCTAATTTTAGCAGGGTGAACAGGTGGATTTCGCGAGGACGCTCATTGTCGGGCTGGTGATCCTTGCCGCGATGTTCATACTCCTTGGAGGATTCGCTCCTGAGGAGAAAGGATACAGATTCGGCCTTGAGAGGAACATTACCTATGAGGAGGAGAAGCCGAAGTTAGAGGGTGAATTCTTCGTTGGCAGCAGGGATGTGACGGATTTTGACCACATATATCTGAATGAGGGAAACTCCTTCGATGTGAGTTACGCTTACGAGGATAAGGTCTTTATTGAGGAGAAGGACATAGAGGTGAGACACGGATTAACCGAATACAAGTACAAGGAGTTAGCCTTCACCATACCCAGAGAAGACCTGCCTGACATGAAGAATCCTTATCTGGAGATAAAGGTCTCCAACACGAACCTTTACGGTGAGCTGAGAATATTTCTAAACGGAGAAGAGGTCTTTTCTGATTTCATCCAGCCAAGGGCAACCGAAATGATCGAACTGAACAGGTCCCTTCTCAAGGAGGAGAACACTCTGAGGATTGAACCAACATCATCCGGATGGAGGTTCTGGGCCTCTGATGTGTATCAGATTAATTATATAAGAGTTGGTGGTAAAGTTCTGGGTCTGATACAGGAATCCTACACGTTTTCTCTGGATAGAGAACAGTACAGGAACTTCCAGCAGGGCCGTTTGATTCTTAATTCAGAGAGAACAAGAGGTGAAGGAGAGCTTTCGATAATGCTGAACGGAAAGGAGATATTCAAGGGTATACCGGAGCCCTATCAGTGGATTGATTTCAGGGATGTGCCGATGTTCTCTGAAAATATCATAACCTTCCTCACAGGCAAGGATACATCCTATCATATAAACAAAGCGGAGCTCGTGATATTCTGGGAGAGGGAGGCACACTCCGAGGTGAGAAAAACCATAACAACCTCTTCCTACGATTACTCGCGCCTGCCAGGAAGCATAACCTTCAAAGTGAACAAGATTTACGGAACACCCGGACCGCTGAACATAAAGATAATAGACTCCCTTGGCAGGGAACACAAACTGGTTGTGGAGGGAATAATAAAGGAGGGCGGGACGGTCACGGTTCCGATAACAAAGGATGACCTCACAGTCGGAACAAACACTGTCGTCTTCTCGGTCTCAGGCAGAGGCGGATATTCCCTCTATGATTTCAGAGTGAACTACTGATTCTTCGAAAATTTATATACTCCGGACCAAATTATTAATGAAAACCCACCCCCGTGAGATTATGTCTATGGAACCATCAGAACTTGAGGAAATAAGGGAATGGGCAGAAGAGATCTGGAGGATAGCCAGAAAAGAGGAATCGAAGGGTGACATCGAATCACTCAAAAGAGCTTTATCATACTACAAATCCGCTAAAAAAGAGTATGAAAAACTTGTCATTTATGACCCAAGATACTCGAAGATAGTTGGAAATCTCTCTGGTCTGATAAATGGTCTTGAAGAAAAAATAAGAAATATTGAAAAAGAGATAGAAGAAGAAAGAAGAAAAAGAGAAACCGCCCAGACATATATTGGTTGGTTGGAAGGGGAAAAAAAGAAAAGAGAAGAACTTTACGACTTTTCGTTGAAAAGATTAAAAGCTGAATTAAGAGCCCGTAATAGAAAATACAGAGAACCAGCCAAAACTGGCAGAGATATAGCCGAGAAAGAATTCGGACCACTGAGAAAAAAACCAACACCTTACCAGGAATATAAAGGCCTGAAGGCTTCTGGTGAATTTTTCCAAAGATGGGATAAAGAACTTGAAAAAGTTTCAGAATACAAAGAAACAGAGAAAGAGGAGTCAGAACAAGAAAAACTCAAAAAACTTGAAGAAGAGAAGCTCAAACTTGAGATAGAAGAAATGAAGAGAAAGAAGAGAGAAGAAGAGGGGAAACTCATAAACACAGGAGCGATAATACCAATCATAATTGTGATAGGACTGGCGGTGTTCATCATTCCCATGGTTTTCGGCATGAATCTCGGAAGTATAATGCTGATGATGTCCGTGATATTCTTCGCACTGGAAAAAATATTCTATTAGTGATGATATGAATGAAGGAATAGGGTACCTGAAGGCTTTCCTGCACTTCTTCGGATTCCTATTTGCAATAATCGGGACATTCCTTCTCTTTGCCAACATGGCGGTTTTGAAATTGATACCATTGATACTTGCATCCATAGCGGTGATAGTGTTTCCAAAAACACTCCACATTGACTCCCGGGCAACAAAAACCGAAATAGAAAAACAGACCCTGGAGATGATTTTTACACCAATAATGGGAATTGTTATGGTTATAGTTTTTCTCTACGTTCACTGGCAGGGAATATGGGCTGATCCATTTCTGGCGTATTCAATGATATCACTTGCTGTGGCATACTTTGTGCTGTTGCCAAAAACATCCGGGTCCATGGCTCCAACGGGAGGCAGTCCTGACCCTGTAGAGAGGATTGCCAATGCTTTTCTTTTGGGGGCGGCAAAGATTGGAGGTATAGGAAGGTCTGTAATGAGCCCCATGAACATTCTGAAATGGGTGCTCGGATTGGTTGTAATAGGTCTTTTTATCTTTCTCATAACCTCCGCCATAGCGCTGACAGTCGTGGCACAGCTAATAGTTTACCTTCCGATAATTCTGGGCGGAATAATTTTTATTTCAGGATTCCTTCAGGATGAACCTTCTACCATGCTCTTCTGTATGGGTAGCGGTCTCGGCCTTATATTCGGCACAATAGCTCTTCTCGGAACGACAAACCTGGCACTCTGGGTTTTCTCACTTATTATAATAGTTGGAACCATGGCGGGCATTCCGGTCCCGGAAGCCCGGCCCATTCTCGGGATAATAGTGATATTCATAGCATTGATGGGAGCGACTTTCGCGTACCCCGATGTGATGGGCACGACCGTTTTCGGCGACTGGTGGCCAACCGTTGATAACTACATCAGCAGTTTTTCCATGGCCTTTGAGCCTGGAATGGGAGGCCTTGGAGATGTTTACAATACTTTCATGACAGGATGGAAATGTCTTGCAAGCCCGATGGAATGCTACAAGATATACAATAAACCAAGTGAGAGGACGTTCAGAGGTGGTATAGACATCACCAGATTCGAATC
>QMZU01000115.1 GCA_003663345.1 Candidatus Aenigmatarchaeota archaeon
AGAGCTATGCTCGATGCAACCTTGCCAACGTAGGCTTTGTACCTGAGATCCTGCCTCGATGGCCTCTTCAACCCTCTACTAGCTGCGGCTCTCAAAGTTGCGTCGATTGCTACGTCTTTACCCCTCATTCTGAAATCGATATACTTTCCACTTGTGTCAGAAACGGACTTCACCCTTCTTCCTTTCGCAGCTTTTTCCTAACAGAAAGCTCAACCTCAGGCAGATTTGCTTTCGCTTATGTTGCATTTAACCCTCGCAGGCTTAATGGGGGTCTACTTTAACACGAAGTGAAGAATTAAAATCAGGAACTATCAAAAACTTAGGTTCTCTTGAGATGGCAGGAGAAAAGCCGGTAGTTATCAGCAGATATTCTGCAAATTCTTTTCTCTCTCCGAACTCAAAAGATACCGTCATTGTATCTCCGTAGATTATGTAGGTTGGAGGTTGCATGATAGCTGAAATCTCCAAGCTATCCCTGTAAGTTTCCTTCAGTTTTTCTTCCGAAGGATACAGGATCATTTTCTCTCCAGTATCGATATTTTCAACAACTACAAGATCTTTTGAAACCGTAACATTCACGTCCAGAACTTTTTTGAAGAACATTTTACTCACATCGACCGCCCTCTGAGTTTTGTTCACGAAGTTGCTTATCTCAACCGTATACCAGCTGCTCGATACTGAGTACAGCATTATTCTGACAAAACCCAACTCGCTTCTTATGTGCAACCTTACTGAATCTTTCAAGGGCGGCTCGATTGAGAAGAGTAAGCTTAACCCTCTACCCTCATCACTTGTTACACCCTCAGCAAAAAATTTCCGAGCCTCTTACATTTATACTTCCAAACTTCGATTTTCTTTCAATCAGATGAGGGCTTTCCACTTTCAATCCAGGTTCTTCTTCTAAAACTTTGAATTTGCACAGTGCCTTTACACTACATTCCTTTCCATCAACAACTACAACAGCATCTCTGGATAGCTTAACAAAATAATCTCCTGGTTTTAACGAGGGATACGCCCAAAAAGTCCAGATTGCTGCACCCCCCGGCTCTAAAACAATCCATTTCCCAGATTCGTACCCGTTCTTCTTTATTCTAAAAGCTACGGATGACTGATTGATCTCCAAACATTTCTCATTGCTGCAAATTTCCCACGGAATTTTTGGTTTTATTTTTATAGTCTTGCTTCTAGTATTTTCAATAAAAACCATGATTGGCTCTTTAACGTATACCTCTCTATCCGTATGTATTTTAATCCCTATCGCTTCGGAGCTTGCTTCGTTTATTATTTGGATGCTTCTGCAGACATCCAAGAGTTATTGATGCGATTAGGACTGAAAGTGGCAAAAGTGTTTTCATATTAATAAACCGTCCAAACCTAATCAAACCTTATCCCTCCTGCAATCCTGATACGCTCTTTTGCTCTTTGTTTCTAAATAAGATAATCCAGTTTAATTAGATATACAGCCTGCCTTACCTTCGAACCTTACTCCTTTCCATCATAGATGAAAATATCTTCGATTTTAACTCCAAAGAGCCTTGTAATTTTGAAAGCAAGCTTGAGGGATGGGTCGTATTTCCCCTTTTCAATCGCTATTATAGTCTGTCTAGAAACTCCCAACTTCTTTGCAAGTTCTTCTTGAGTCAAGTTAAACATTGCCCGATAAACCTTAAGTCTGTTCTTCATACTCCACCAAGCTTTGAAGCGTAATAGCGATAAAAGACCAAATAGACAATTAACATCAAGCAGCCGATGTATAGCAAGGTGTCTCCCAATACGTTGTTCAAAGCCTTTAAAACAAAACCGAAGGTTACCAAGACTACTGTCACTACCCGGAATGTTTTATCTGAAGCTTTAATAGTTGTTAGCTCCAATCTTTCATCTTCTAACACTATCCCCTTCGTTCTCGCTTTATTACTGATAAAACGTATTGTGGCTAATCCTGCTATTACAACTATGAGTGTTATCAAATAGTTTCCTTGGGCGATTGACAGTCCAATAGCAACTCCTACCATTGCTGTAATTAGTACATTCAGCTTCTTGACAGTACTCTCATTCATGTTAAGTATCTTTAACATTATGTTATTTAAACTTTACTATATGTTAATAATACTGAACGTCAATGATCTAAAACATTGGCTTTAGACTTCTCCTTGCGAATGTCCACTCAACCTCTCTGACATGCAACTCTTCGCCAAAAACGTGAGCAGGGAGCACGAGTTCATCAACTGTATAGGTCCTCACCAAACTAACCCTCAGTCAACCTCTGTAAAGCCCTCTTTTCTTTAAAACCTAAAGCTACAATAACGCCAACCAAAAGGACGTTCAAAGCAGCGAACTTGTAAACAGAACGCATGGTACAGCGGTGCAATCTCCTCAAGCTCCTTGATTTAGCTAATTTGAAGATGTCCTCTATTATAGATCTGACCGACTTGAAACTCTGCCAATTCTTAAGCAAATTCATCAGCTTAGCCTTTAAATCCTTGAATAATCTTCTTTCTCTTGCTAAATTCTTCGAATTAAATATGCTCAGAGGATAACTAAGCAATCCATTAAGCCTTTCCATAAGAGATATAGCGTTAAATCTGGCATTGGATGGTGGATCTCCATTCATCCATGTCCACCATTAATAGCTTCTCTGTCTTGTTGCTATTTAACCCCTGTAACTTTGTCTCCCCTGCATTTAACTCCTAAAACTATGCGGGGGGAGGGATTTGAACCCTCGGACCCCTTCGGGACAAGGTTTCCTATCCGGGCTTATTAGGGACCTTAAGCCTTGCGCCTTTTCCTGACTCGGCAACCCCCGCTTAAAGTCTGATAGCTCAGAACCTGATAACAGTAATTGGTTTATCAACATTGTGGTTCTGAATTGATAGATATGGGTTAGATCATGGATACTAAAAAACTGATACCAAAAACCATTGGGCAATTAGAAACATAAAAAACTAAAATGTATTTAAAAATTTCTTAGTTTTTAAGTTTAAACTATTCGGATGCAAGGTAGTCGTAGAGAAAGGCAGCAAATACCGCTCCAATTATAGGCCCAATTACATATATCGGGAAGTATTGCCAGAGATTGATCCCTCCAATGATTGAATCACCTAGATATGATCCAAATGTTCTCGCCGGGTTAAGGGATGATCCTGTGATATTACCGATTGTTATGATTACGCCTCCTACCGTCAATCCGATCACTATACCCGCGAATCCGGGTGGGGCTTTTTCATCAACCGCGACACCCATTATGACGAGCATCAGAAGGAAAGTTCCAATTGCCTCTGCAATTATGGCCTGACTATAA
>QMZU01000116.1 GCA_003663345.1 Candidatus Aenigmatarchaeota archaeon
CCGTAAAAGGTATATGAATTATTACGGAAAGTGTAAGCAGAATCAAGAATATCGGCAGTATCCAATAAAGGAAAATCGATAGGATACCGGAAATCCACATCAGAAGATATAATGGTCCCTGAAGATGGGTTGAAGCACCTGTATATCTGTCGCCTTTGAACATATTGGGATGTTTTTTATAAAGATAAACGCGCCAGCAAGCATGAATCATCTGGCTCTTCAGATATCCGAGAAGTGAATCTGGATGGAAGTGCCCGACTACGGCTTTTCTGTTGAAATAGATCAGGTACCCCCTTTCTCTTATCCTGTAGCAGAGGTCGTTGTCCTCGCCCGACGCCCTTCTGAACCTCGTGTCGAATCCACCCACCTCTTCTAAAACCTCCCTTCTGACAGCCAGAGAATAGGATCCTGCAAAATCAATGAATCTAGGCATTTGATTATGTCTATATTCTATCTCCAGACCGACCCATTCCGCGATCCTTTTATCCTTGTTCAGGGTTTCGTAAGTTCCTCCAACAGCTCCAACCCTTTTATCTTTGAATGGCTTTATCATCTCAGTTATCCAGTTCTTTCGTGGAAAACAATCCGAATCCGTGAAAAGAATATATCTGCCTCGAGCCTCTTTCCAGCCGCGATTCCTTGCAGCAGCAGGGCCCTGATTATGTTGGTACACATATTTAACTCTCTTGGAAATGAACTTCTTCACAATCTCGCTGGTTTTATCTGTGCTGCCGTCGTCCACAACTATAATCTCATAATTTCTGTAATTCTGGTTCAGAAGAGCCCCCAAACACCCTTCTATGGTTCTCTCGGAATTATAACATGGGATGACGACACTCACATCCATGGTACAGAATTTGGGGACTGATTTATTAATTTGTCACCACCATTATATGTATGATTTTCGCAGTGATACCCGGTTATAACGAAGAGAATACAATTGGAGACATAGTCAGGAGAGCAAAAAAATACGTGGATGTGGTTGTATACGTGGATGATGGTTCTGAGGATAGAAGCGCTGGGATAGCGAGGAGAAATGGAGCAAAGGTCATAAGGTTCAGAAGGAATATGGGAAAGGGTTGGGCGCTCAGAGCTGGTTTCTCCTTCGCGCTCAGAAATGGCGCCGATGTTATCGTTGCCCTGGATTCGGATGGTCAGCACAATCCAGAAGAGATACCAAGGTTTGTAGAGGCGCTGAAGGGTTATGACATGATCATAGGTTCGAGGTATGCCGGAAGGTTCTACACCTTCCCGAGGAACGTTATAGGAAACTTCGGTCTGAACTTCATAACAAACTTCTTTTCGTACGGTCCGCAGGGACTCCTCAGACACCAATGGCTGGGTGACACGCAATCCGGTTTCAGAGCTTTCAAGGCAGATGCATTAAGGAAAATGAAATTGACAGGAAAGAGATATGAAATAGAGGGAGAAATGGTTTATGAGGCAGCAGTCAATAACTTAAAGGTTAAAGAGATAAGTTTAAGAGTGCCCATAAGGGTTAAAGGAGTGACGATAAAGGATGGTGTGAGGAACGCGATATTCATGTTCAAGAAGAGGTTCAGATTATGAGTGAGATAAGAATTCAGAAAGAGCATCTTTGGATTTTTATTCTTATAGGTATCCTTGTAGTTTCCCTTTCCCTGAACATCTACATTACATGGAAAACCCCTCTTGCATTCGGCGATGAGGGTTATTATGCAGCCAGAGGTGAATATATTCTAAAAAATCTGGAAATACCAAAATATGTTGATATTTACTCCAAATCTGTTCTTTTCAGAGAGTACTGGACAGACGTTCCGTTCATAATACTTCTGGTTTCGAACTTCTTCATATTCGGGGAGGGTTTTGTGAAGATTATGAATCCAATTCTTCTCTTTCTAACAGGTTTGATGTTATTTCTCTTCGTAAGAAGAATATACTCTGAGAGGAGCGGCTTCTTTGCAGCATTCTTCTTGGTCATAATGCCTGCTATGATAACCTATGCCGTGCTCCTTTATGCTGATATGTTACTTGCCCTTCTCTTCGTAACTTCAATATATTTTCTCTACAGAGCGCTCGAAGAGAATAAAATGGTCTATCTGATTTCGAGTGGAGCCGTGGCAGGACTGGCAGCCCTGACCAAACAGACCGGTCTGCTACTGCCTCTACTTTTTCTCTTCATACTTTTCCTCTATAAAAAGGATGTTCTCAAGAGATTCGGAATTATTCTTCTTGTATTCATAATTGTGATCACTCCTTGGTTCGGGATACATAACTACCTTCAGTTCGGGAATCCGGGGTTACCTGGAATGAACTATCTTGGACTGAACTTTCCCTCAACAAAAGTCACGTTTGGTGAACTTCCAAAAGCATCGGAAAATCCATATTCAGGCGAAACTCCGGGAGGCGGTGGAGCATCAGCTGGATTCTTCCAAGCAGGTATGGTAAATTTCATTGAGTTCGCATACAACCTCAATGTTTTCGTTTTCGTCTTGGGTGGCATGAGTTTACTGGCTCTGAGAAGAAAGAGAAAAGACCTTTTCATTCTATTCTCACTTCTCATACTCGCCCCCTTTATAATACAGCAAGGTATAGGTGGTAGAATAGAGGAACTCTCAAGGTTCCTTTTGCCTCTGGCAGCTGTGATGGCTGTTGGTGCGGGTGTCTTTGCGGACAGGATATATTCATTTCTGGAGGAGTTCCACAAAGTTATAGCATTGTTGTTCGTCCTCGTCATTCTTCTATGGGGAATATCAATAGCATATGCTAAAGACATGAGTCTTGAAACGGTAAAGGATTGGCCGCAGGGATTCATAGATGGATGCAAGTGGGTGAGAATGAATACACCCAAAGACTCCATACTCCTCACGATATGGCAGGCACCGACCGAGTATCACTGTCAGAGAGGAGCCGTCTGGGGTCAGTTACCTGACATAAATACAATAGTCTTTGATGGTGACCCCGATGCATATGAACATCTGAAGCTACATGGCATCGATTATGTGTATATACAGAAGTTTTCAATATCCTTTGGAAGGAACTGGCCCAACTATCCAGTAAGTTTCGTGAACTATCTCAGGAACTCTCCAAATTATGAGAACGTTTACGAAAACAATGATGTTATTCTCTTCAAGGTGAAGTGATGATGGAGTTATCGGTACCTGTAATAACGCTTCTCATAGCCTTTTTCTCAACACTGATTCTGACAAAGAAATGGATATACGTTGCCGGGAAGGCCGGTCTTGTCGGGCAGCATATGAATCAATATACTACAACCAAGATTCCGGAGGCGGGTGGGATAGCTGTAATAC
>QMZU01000117.1 GCA_003663345.1 Candidatus Aenigmatarchaeota archaeon
CTCTCCCGCTTCCTCTCGGAGGTGGGGGCCGCTCTCAAGCAGCCCTCCGCGATCGCCGATCTCCTCAACAGGAACTGGAGCGCCCTCGGAGAGCTATCCGAGGGCGCTCCAGATCCTGTTGAGGAGATCGGCGATAGAGGAGAGCTGCTTGAGAGCGGCCCCCACCTCCGAGAGGAAGCGGGAGAGGCGCTCTGCTGCCTCCTCGATGGAGGATCTAGCCCTCTCGAAGGAATCGAGGAACTGGGGCATCGCTTGTAGGTGGGGCGCTACGTCCCCCACCGCCTTCTCCAGCGCCCCCAGCCTCTCCTCGATAACTGAGAGGTCTGTCGGAGCGGCCAGCGACTCCAGCAGCTTCACTATCTTCTCCTGCCTCTCCGCCTCCCTCTCGACCGCCTCTCTCACCTCCTCCGCCACTCTCTCGAGCTCCTCGGCGGCCTTCCTCACTCCGTAGACCGCCTCTTGGACCGGCCTCACGGCCTCCGATATCCTCGCCGACATCACGGCCTCGCTCACCGCTCGTATCGCCTCTCTCTTGACTACCTCTACCTCTCCCTTCACTCGCGTCAGTTCCTCCCTCAATTGCTCGATATCTCGGGCGAGGAGTGCTATCTTCTGGTTCACTCGCTCTGCTATCCTCTCGGCGACCACCCTCTCGTCTAGGCGGCTCATCTCTCCTCACCCAGGATAGCTCCCATGCGCTTGAAAGCCGCTCGTAAGTACATAGGACCCTGCGGATACCTCAGCCCCCTCACTTCCAATCCCCTCTTCTCCCTCCCTCCGATCTTCCAAGCCGCGAGGGCTCCTGCGGCGAAGCCGACGACTGCGTTCCCGACCATTAACGCCACGCCCCTATTCGGATCGGCGGCTAGGGCGGCGTAGTAGGGGTACGCGTCTGCCATTAGGCCCAGCGCTATCCCTATGAGGAGCCCTCCTAGGAACGGGAGCACTCTCTCCTTCATGTTAAACACTCCTCCTTTTTTAAACGGCAAGTTATTTAATATGCCTTTCTCTCTCTATATCGATGCCCTTCGTCCGCAGGAAGAAGGAGGAGGAGAGGTACGGGTACGAGTACGGCGGAGGAGAGGAGGAGAGCGGCAGCATGTGGAAGGGATTGAAGGAACTGCTCAAGAGGAGGTTGGGACTCTGTTGATGCAGGTAATAGCCGAGATCACGTGGTCGTGTCCCGGGAAGTGTGTTTTCTGTCCCGTCCCCAAATCATCTGTTATAATGGACATCAAATCGTACAGGAAGGCGTTGAACCTTTTCTCGCGGCTGTCGGAAGAGAGGGCGGTCGTGTTATCGGGCGGAGAGCCCACGGTGCTCCCGAGGCTCTACGAGTACGTGAGGGCGGCGAAGAAGCTGGGGTACGCGGTGACTCTGGCCACCAACGCCTTCTTCCCCGAGAGGGCTCTCTCCTCCGGTGCCGACCTGATAGAGGTTTCGCTGGACTACTGGGGGGAGAGGCACGACGAAACGAGGGGAGTAGAGGGCCTCTTCGACCGCGCTAGGAAGCTGATCGAAGAGGGAGGAGAGAGAGTGGTCGTGAGGGCCACCCTCATGAGGGACAACGTGGGAGACATACTGAAGATCAGGAGGGAATTCGGAGTGCCAGTCTTCGTCATGCCCGTGCGGGGGTGTCCAGAGCTGGCACCGACGAGAGAGCAGATAGAGGAGCTAGAGAAGCACGACGGAATATACGTGGCCGATAGCTGCCCCGCCGGGATCTCCTCCTTCGTGATAGCCCCCACGGAGGACAGGAGGGTATTGCAGGTGCTCGCCTGCATATTCTACAGGCACAGACTCGGATTCCTCAAGAAATACGACGAGAGAGAGCTGAGAGAGGTGCTGGAGAGGGGGAGGACGATCCCTAGGTTTCCGTGCGAGGCGAGGAGCGGAGAGCCGATCCACGATCCGCTGCCGACGTGAGACTATGAAGTGGTACTGCCACATAATCTCGTGCCTCCTCTTGACGGCCTCCCTCTCTAGGCTGGCACCCGTCTCCGCTCTCGATGTCGCAGCGGCGCTCGTGGGGTCTATTGCTCCAGATCTGATAGAGAAGAGCGCTAGGCTCAAGCACAGGAATAGGGCGGTCCACAACTTCCTGACCGCGCTAGCGGGAGGGGGTCTGGCTCTCCTAGCCCTCCCTCCCCTCGCCCCCTTCTGGCTCGGATATACACACCACCTAGTCCTCGACCTGACCAGAGGGGGAGTGTACGCGGGGAAGAGGAGAGTGAGCGGCCCCCTCGAGGCGGGCAATCCGATCCACAACGTCTTGGTAGTTGCGATCCACGCCATCCCGCTCCTCTTCTGAACAGGCTCTCTATTTACGCTGGCAAATTTTTCTTATACTAAAGAGATCCATGCGTATAAAGAGGGGGGGGAGAGGTGTGGATATCCCGAGGAGGAAGTTTAGCATATGTCGAATCCCTTCCTCGAACTCCATCTGAAGCTTGAAATTAACGCGATCCCTCCGTATTAGATTCATCCTACTTACATGAATGGCTGCTAATGGCGTAGATAGGTATATGTGCTCCTCACTATTATGCAGAAGTGATGGAGCAGGAAATTCCGTGGTACGAGAGGATACTCAGTAGCTGCGACCCCGACCTGATCTCTGCCGTCAAGTGGCTCATCAAGTGTGGAGTGAAAAAAGGCCCAGAGATAGCGAGGAGGCTCGAGGTATCGCCCGGGACCGTCCACGTCATCCGCTCTGCCTTGAGGAAGAAGGGAATGCTGCCGGAGCTCGGATCGCGGAGGAAGAGGAAGGGAAAGGAAAGGAAGGAGGGGGGGAAGAGGAGGGGGAAGGACGTGTACGAGATCTTCGGCTTGAGGAGAAAGAGGAAGAAAAGAGAGGAGAGGAGGAAGACATATTTGAGATCCCGGGTTTGAGATAGAATAGAAGGGGAACGCAATGGAGCTCGAGGCGATCGCGCTACAGGCTGCGGGAGGCTTCGTGACGGGGGCGCTGGTAGGCTATGCGATAAAGAAGGCGCTGAAGGCTTTCCTCACCCTCCTCGGCCTCTGGCTGGCTTCGATAGTCGCGCTCGCGTACTACGGGATCGCGACCATAAACTGGGAGAGGCTGAACGAGCTCGTGTACCAGTTGATTAGCTGGCTCGGGGGAGAGACGGCCAACCTAGCGTCCTTCGCGGCGTCGATGGGAGTCTTCGGAGTGACGGCTGCCGTCGGCCTCTTCGTGGGGATGGGTGCCCTCCACTCGATCGAGCCTCCCGCTCGATTCAGATTCGTGAAGAAGAAAAGGAGTTGAATATACAACCAC
>QMZU01000118.1 GCA_003663345.1 Candidatus Aenigmatarchaeota archaeon
CTTGAAAGCTGCCCTAGGCTTGGGGACTATAACTCTGGGTATTCCATACGTGAAAGGCGATGATCTGGATAAAGAGATTGAAGAATTTTATGCAGCTCTGGATAAAATTGAAGAGATTGATGAATCAAAAATAGAGGTTCTATATAATGAAAGCAAAGATGTTGTGGATATGGTAAAGGTTGAAAAGGATGGTATTTTTTCTGATGAATACAAAGAACTTGAAAGAATTTCAAAGATGTATGAGGATTATGAGGGGATAACTCCCCCATATACCCCTGAAAAAATATCTTTCATGAAGGAGATTGAGCTCGATAGCCGAAGCAGGGAGAAGTTTCTTCATGTTCTCGATTCTCTGGAGGAGAATGGTGAAATTGTGGATATCGCAGAAATGGTGAAGGATAGGATCAGGAAAAACAATAAAACAACTATGTGGGATGTGATATATGTAAGGGAGAATATGGACCCTACTCTTAAAAGAGCGGACGAGATAAATAAAATCAAGATGGTCTATGAACAGACTCTTTCGGACTTGAAGCTGATAAGAAGCAGACCATTTCCCATAACGGATGATAAACTCATAGGGACCGATGAACTTCTTGTGGAGATATATCCGGACAGGGTCAAATCTGATCTTGCTCAGGCAAGTGTGGTGTATCTGGAGGATTTTATCGGTTGGATGATAGGAGGTAGCTTTGGTCTTCCGATATTTGACTTTGTTACCCGGAATGCTCTGGTGAATAAAGAAATACCGGATTCGCGCGCTGCTGCCGGAGCAGCTGTTAATTTCATGTGGCAGACATTGATAACTCTATCTTATGACTCAGGACTGGACGGAACGACCGCATCATATATGAATCATCTTATGCTGCACCTTCTTCCTTTCGGTGTTTCCTTGGGAACAAATCTCGCAGAGTGTGGAACAAAACGCTTTAATGAGTACAGATCAAGTAAAAGGATGTGAGACCATGATAACGAGGAGAAGCTTCATAGGCGGTATAATCGGTGGTGTGGCCACGTTCTTCGGAATCGAAGGATATCTCAAAGTAAAGGATGAGACCATCGCTGAGTTACTTGCAGAGATGTACGGAAGATGTGGTGGTGATGAAATACCCACTTCTGATTATATAAGATGGTTGACGAAGGTTCCGGCAAATCCGGAGAGATATATAACTCCGGATGACCCGGTGGTTCAGGAGTATGCCAGAAAAATTGATATTGACATTATTTCAGAGGGAAGATTCGGGTACTTCATTACACCTCCGGAGCTGAAGTTCGAATACGAAACGGATTCGGAGCAGTTCGGAAAGGGGGACGAATGGCAGATGCCGAGGGATTATCTTCTTTCAGGAGGTGTGGGTGACTGCGAGGATTATACTCTGGCGATTGCTTCCATATTTGAAGCAAAGAACTTTCCTGCAAGGGTTGTCTGTGGCGTGGTGAGAGGGAGGAAAAACGACCCGGATAAACCGCACGCGGTTGTGGAGACGGTCATAGATGATTATGAGTATATTATGGATGTCTCATGGCCAAGAACCATTCTCAGTGAGGATAAGTACAGGAGAAGGGTTTATAAATGGAAACCGTTGGCCATGTTCGGAAAAAACATGAGTTACAGGCTCTACCATTCCTCATGGGACCTCTAAACTTATAAATTTTGAGAGTAATCTCTTCTCATGATTACCAAGTACGAGTTCTTCGGTGGCAAGGGCGGTGTTGGAAAGACCACTATGGCTGCTGCCAGAGCGCTCTGGCTCTCCAAAAAAGGCTATAAGGTTCTTATCATAAGCACTGACCCTGCCCATTCCCTGTCCGATTCCTTTGAGAAGAGGATAGATGGAGAGGTAAAGAAAATTGGGAAGAACCTCTATGGTGTGGAGATAGACCCTGAAAAGGCCGTGCAGGAGTACAGGGAAAAGATGAGTGCCGAGATGGAGCAGCTTGAGATGCTTGGCCTTGGAGAGGAGATGGACCTTGCATCCATGACACCGGGAATCGATGAAATGGCTGCTTTCGACAGGTTCATGAGATACATGGATGATGGTGATTATGATTACGTTATATTCGACACGGCACCGACAGGTCATACCCTCAGGTTCCTCTCTTTGCCGGAGATAATGAACTCATGGATCGGGAAGATAATAAAGATCAGGATGCGCTTCTCTCAGATAACCGGCATGTTCAAGAAACTCCTTCCTTTCGGTGATGAGGAGGAAAGGGACACGGGTCTTGAGATTCTGGAAAGGATGAAGGAAAGAATAACCAGAGCAAGAGAAGTTATGAAAGACCCGCAGAGAACCACGTTCACGATGGTGATGATTCCTGAGGAGATGTCGATATTCGAAACCGAGAGGGCGATGGAGTCTCTGGAAGATTACAGCATACCCGTTAAGAGAATAATAGTTAACCAGATAATCCCTGAGAACCCACATTGTGAGTTCTGCAGAACAAAAAGAAAGCAGCAGATGGACCGGCTGAAAAGAATAAAGAAGAGCTTCAAGGACAAGGAAATACTGGAGGCACAGATGTTCGAGCATGAGATAAAGGGAATGAAGAGTCTTGAGAGGCTGGGGAGGCTTCTTTACGGAGAGGTATAAGATAAATTTAAAACTCTTTCCTTCCAAATTCTCTTTATGATCGAGGCCTATCTCAGGGACTTCACGGAGAACCTTTTGAAGACGGCCCAGAAGAGAGGTGTTGACCTCTCCGGAAAAACCATTGGTGTGGCGGACCTTCCCGGAGGCGCTCTGGGTCTGACCGATTTCGAGGGTAGATGGATTCTCTATGACCCTTCCGTTATCGGGAGCGCAATACAGGAGTATGTTGTGGACCATGAGACCATCCATCTCAAGGAGATAGAGTTGATGGATGAGATGGGCCTTGATATTGTTGAAAAATTATATCTGAAACCCGTGAATGAGTTCATAGCGGATTATCTCTCCGGTACCAATGCGTATCTCCGTGGCGATAACATCTATCGGTTCGGGGCCTACAAACTCAGGGAGCTCATGGAGAGTGATTGTAAGAAGAGATATATTGAAAAGGGGAGATTGAAGGATGGAAGGGGTTATGTTGTGGAGTTCTGTTTTGATTATGAGGAGGAGCTGGAGGAGTTTCTTAAAAGATACAATTATGAGAGGGACGTGGAGTTTAGAGGTGTTCTGGATAACCGGAAGATGAAGGAGTATATCTCAAAAACACTTCAGTATCTGCAGGAGCCCAGAACCGGTGTTGCTTCTTAAATCAGATAGGAGACGACCAGAC
>QMZU01000119.1 GCA_003663345.1 Candidatus Aenigmatarchaeota archaeon
GGGCACCATTGTAAGCCCTTCCACCTGCGGTGGAACCCCTTACCATTCCCACCCAGTGGAAGGGGGAGAATTCCGGCTGGGGCACCATTTCTTCAGAATTTGAAAAAAGAGTGACCTTAATTTCTGGCCAGAGGAAGCAATATGGAACGCTCTTTCTCCACCTTTTTGTTTTCAATAACAAAAACCATGAAAATTCTGATGAGCAATATATTATTTCTTATATGTGCACTTATCCTTGCATACTTCATTTGTTTCAATAATTTCTTGGTAATTCCAAGATATTTATCAGGATTCATTATCTCGATACCCGCAACATTCAGATTTCTATCAAAATCTATAATTATATCTCCAATCTGGGTAGTAGTATAGGTTTTTCGACGACCATTTATTGATAGGACATCAAGCTCGGAATCATATATCCCACTCATCTTCTCACCTTTTAACCTTCGGTAGTTTTATGAGTCTGTCCATCTTCTTTTTGGTTATGAATGCTGTAACAACATAAATTCTATTTTTCAATTTTTTATAGGTTATTATTACTATTAATTTCTTTCTTCCACTTAACTTAAAACATAATTTATAGGTTTTATCATGTTTATATCTAGCTACTTGCTCTTCAACACCGATTAAATTTTTCGGTTTTTCTAAATTTGATTTGACTACATCTATATCAACCAGATGTTGTTTTTCGATTTTCTCTTTTATGTGACCTTTGATTATTATCCTCTTCTGTTTAATCAAATATTTTATCCGATTCATTTCCATAATAACCATCTCCATATCATTAAAAGCCACCAACAGCCCACTGGAACCCGTAATGTGCACCCACGGCTATCAGTGTGTTGAAGAAAATCTTACCCGCTATCACAGTTATCATGTACTTCTTGAAGCTGTAGTTCGTCAGACCGCAGAACACACCGAGAAAGTCATCTGGCAGCGGTGTCATCGCAAAGGCGAATATCAGCGGGATCAGACCGAAGCGTTTCACCTTCTCCTCAATATCCTTCATCTCCTTTTCATACTTCTTTTTCAGGAGTTTTCCGCCGCCCTTTCCGACAAAATAACCAACGGCTTCACCAAGACCGTCACCAAGACCGGCAAATAGACCCACCAGGAAAGGGTTCATTACAGCGCCCAAAGCGATAACCGCTGCGAATGTGGGTATCGGAAGCCCCACGGATGAGGAGCCGATGAAGCAAACTATGAAGATTCCGAGATAACCGTATTCCTCGGAGAAACTTAACGACCATCTCTGAAACTCCAGAAGCAAGCTCTCCAACGACATCACTTAAGTTTTTAATTCAATTATCATATAAATATAGGGTGATTCTATGGACCTGATAGCAGCGCTTGTGCAGGGGTTCTGGGTCATAGTACCTGCCTATGCTGCGAACGGGTTTGCACCTCTACCACGCGGCAGGAGAAGGATAGATTTTGGAATGAAGTTCATGGGATACGATCTGCTCGGCAGAGGGAAAACATGGGAGGGTCTGATCTTCGCTGTCTTCATAGGAACGTTATGTGGCATAACCGAAATATGGGCGTATCCATACCTAAATCCGATAGCGATGGAGAATGGTTTTTCTCTACAGAAACTCACCTTCTGGAGCGTCTTTTTCGTTGCTCTGGGGGCGATGCTTGGTGATATGGCGGGTTCCTTTATAAAGAGAAGGTTTAGAGTGAAGAGAGGTGATCCTGTCCTGCTTCTCGACCAGCTGGATTTCCTGATCGGTGGATTTCTCTTTGCATCATTCTTTCTCGAGGTCAGCCTGCTTTCCATAATAATATTTATCATTATAACACCTATTGTACACTGGGTTTCCTGCTACATAGGGTATAAGATAGGGGCAAAGGAGGTCCCGTGGTGATCTCATGCTGAAAAAATATATTAAAGAAAACGGAGGGGTTGTGGTCTTTTACAGAGTTGTGAAGGATTATGAGGATGAGTTTCTCGAACTTCAGATAGGTGAGGAGGACGAGAAGAAGAATAAGAAACTTGCAGATGAGATAAGGGATGCAATCTTCAAAAGGCCGCCGCAGGGAGTATACGTCTTTGCAACAGAGCAGCACGAGTACCCTTACAAACAGAAGACCGTTCAGCAGGTTGATTTCGCGGTTCTTTCTCTTGATCCCTTTAAAGGGAGGGAGAAGTTCGACAGACTGAAGAGAATATCGGAGAGGTACAGGGAGAAGTATATAAAATTTCTGGAGAAGGAGGTGAGAAACTTCCTCAAAAAAATCATGGACAAAGATTATATACTCGCAGCCATAGCAAGAGGAGACATCTTTGTTCCGAGCAGGTATCCGACAGAATATTCAGATATAGATATCCTTCTCATAGTTGGATTCAGGTCCGGAGATGAGGAGAAGAAAAAAGAGCTTGCAAAGGTGCTCTCAAGGTCTCCTGGTGATCTTGTGATAATGGATTATTATACATTTGATACCCATGTCGGCAGTTATTCCAGCTCTGCACAGACCCTGAAGAAGAAGGGCCACGGTTATACGGTTGAGTTCAGTGTGATATCATGGCCTGACTTCCTTCAATGCTTTGATATCTGGAAGGAACAGGGGATGCGGCTGGATGAGTACGATATAGAAACGTTCACCAATGCGATAGTCCTCTTCGAGAAGGAAGAGATAGGACAGAAATTCCTCAATATGTTTCTCTCACTGAGTTGATTTGATGAAATACGACCTTCACACTCACACCTATTACTCGAGGCACTGGTTCTGGAAGAACGATGGAATCAGTTCTCCAAAGAATGTGGTGAAAGCGGCTATTCTGAAGGGTCTGGATGGGGTGGCCATAACAGATCATAACACAGTAAAGGGCTCGCTGAAGGCTCTGAAATACGCAAGAGGAAAAATAGATATCGTAACAGGATTGGAGGTTCGGTCCAGGAGAGGCGACATACTTGCTCTCGGCGTGAAGGAGGACATTCCACCTATGATGGATGTGGAAGAAACGGTTGAAAGGATACACGAGCTGGGCGGGGTGGCAGTGGCGGCACACCCATTTGCACCGTTTCCCAGGATTTGTCTCAGAGGCGAGGTTTTGAAGCATCCTTTTGACGCTATTGAAGCTTTTAATAGCGGAAACTTGGGTGAACCGAACAAAAAGGCGATCGAATTTGCAAAGACCCACAATTTAACGATGACAGCCGGTTCAGATGCCCATTACTGGAAGGATGTGGGGCTGGCATACACTGTTGTTGATGATGACCCGATCGAAGCTATAAGAAAAGGAAAGACGAAA
>QMZU01000120.1 GCA_003663345.1 Candidatus Aenigmatarchaeota archaeon
AGGAACATCCTTGATGGAGATAATGTGAAAAAACTTGGTGTTGGAAGGTGATAGAATGGAAAGGGTTTTGATAACAGGCGGAGCCGGGTTCGTTGGCACAACCCTTGCGCTCCATCTCTCAGGAAAATGTGAGATCTATATAATGGATAACCTGTTCAGGAAGGGAACCGAGAGGAACCTTGAGATGCTGAAAGAACTGAAAAACGTGAAATTCATAAATGGCGATATACGAAAGGAATCAGATTTCGAAAGGATTCCAGAGGTGGATACAGTATTTCACTGCGCAGCACAGACAGCTGTCACCACATCGATGAAGGACCCGAGACTGGACTTTGAGATAAACGCACTCGGAACCTTCAACACACTCGAGTTCGCAAGAAAACATGATTCCTCATTCATCTACTGTTCAACCAACAAGGTCTACGGTGACAACGTCAACAAGGTCCCGATAAGAGATACTGGAAAGAGATACGATTTCGCCAACGAGTTCTCCGGTAAAGGGATTCCCCACCACTTCTCAATTGACACACATGAACACACGCCATACGGCACATCCAAACTAACAGGCGAAAAATACACACGGGAATACCACGCGGTATACGGCCTTAAAACAGTTGTAAACAGAATGTCATGCATATACGGAACAAACCAGTACGGTAACGAGGACCAGGGCTGGGTCGCACACTTCGTGATATCATCTGTCATGGACAGACCGATAAGAATATACGGTGACGGAAAGCAGGTGAGGGACATCCTCTGGGGCAGGGACCTGGCAAGGCTCTTCGAACTCGAAGCACTAAACATAAATAAGGTCGCGGGCGAGATATTCAACGTGGGTGGTGGTTACTCCAATACAATTTCACTCCTCGAGCTCTTGGAAATCCTCAAGAACCTCAGAGGAAAGGATATCACATACACTTTCCATGAGTGGAGACCTGCAGACCAGAAGGTCTACTACTCGGACATATCAAAACCCAAAGAGCTCCTTGGCTGGGAACCGCAGGTCTCAAAAGAGGAAGGGGTGAAGATGCTCCACGACTGGGTGGTTGAAAATAAAAGATTCTGGAGTTGATGTGGAATGAGAGTTTTGGTTACAGGTGGTGCAGGTTTCATAGGAAGCTATATAGTTGACTTGCTGGTGGAAAAAGGCTACACTGTCCGGATACTGGACAACCTCGAGCCACAGGTTCACAAAACAGAGCCGGATTATGTGAATCCAGAAGCAGAGTTCATGAGAGGCGATGTCACCAAACCCGAGGACTGGGCAAGGGCGCTGAAGGGCATGGATGCCATAATACATCAGGCAGCCATGGTCGGTGTTGGTCAATCCATGTACCAGCCGGTCAGATATCTCACAGCCAATACGATCGGTACAGCACTGATGTATGAGGCGATAATTAAGATGAAACTGAAGCCACAAAAAATCATCGTTGCCTCATCCATGAGCTGTTATGGTGAGGGCGCCTACCGCTGCCCTGAACATGGAAAGGTTTATCCATCCATAAGGAGCAGGGAACAGCTCGAGAGAGGTGAGTGGGAACTCTTCTGCCCTTACTGTTCAAAGGAGGTGGAACCGATACCGACGGATGAGGAGAAGCCACAACATAATCTCTCCACATATGCCCTGAGCAAATATGACCAGGAGCGCCTCACAATGAATTATGGATTCGCACTCAAAATTCCCTCGGTCGCTCTCCGGTACTTCAACGTCTACGGCCCCAGGCAGTCCCTCAACAACCCATACACAGGTGTGGCTGCAATATTCTCCTCCAGAATCAAAAACAACAACCAACCTATCATATACGAGGACGGAAACCAGTCCAGGGATTTCATCTATGTTGAGGATGTTGCCAGAGCGAACCTCCTGGCTCTTGAATCCGATGTGTCAGGATACTACAATGTCGGAACAGGAAATCCGATAACAATAAAAGGCGTTGCCGAAACCCTGATAAAACTCTATGGAAAATCCCTTGAACCAAAGGTCACAGGGGAATTCAGACCAGGTGATGTGAGACACTGTTTCGCCGACATAACAAAAATAAAGAAAGAACTTGGTTTCAAACCAAAGGTTTCCGTGGAAGAGGGATTCAGAAAGCTGGTGGAATGGGGAGAAAAGGTGGAAGCAGAGGACAGATTCGAGGAAGCATCCAAAGAGCTCAAGAGTTTCATGGGTGAGTAGAATGCTCCAAGAGCTGGTGGAGAGCCTGAAGATTTACAGAGAATATGTGGAGGGGAAGAAATTCCTCGTGACAGGCGGGGCTGGGTTCATCGGCTCATGGGTCTGTGATGCCATAATCTCTTTAGGTGGTAGTGTGATCTGTGTGGACAATCTCTCCACCGGAAACCACTCAAACATAAAACACCTTCTGGATAGCCCCAATTTCACCTTTATCAACGGGAATGTCGAAGACCTGAACCCGGACGATTTCAAAGGGGTTGATTACGTTCTCCACCTGGCATCAATGGCAGATCCGCATGAATATCAGAAATATCCAATCTCCACGATGCTCTCCAACTCCATGGGCACACTCAAAACACTTCAGATAGCCGAGTTGAACTCTGCCACATACCTTCTCGCTTCAACCTCCGAAGTTTATGGAGACCCTCTGGAACATCCTCAGAATGAAGAACACTGGGGAAATGTGAATCCTATCGGGCCAAGAGCCTGTTATGATGAGAGTAAAAGGTTTGCCGAAGCCCTGACCATGAGCTTCCACAGAGAGAAGAACCTTGATATAAGGATAGCCAGAATATTCAATACCTACGGTCCAAGACTCATGGACGGAAGGGTCGTCCCCAAATTCATAAAACAGCTTCTTAACAATGAACCCCTGACCATTTACGGAAACGGAACCCAGACCAGATCCTTCTGTTACATCACCGACCTCGTGGAAGGTCTTTTCCATCTACTCTTCCGCGGGAAGCCGGGTGTTTACAATCTTGGAAACCCGGATGAAAGGAGTATTCTTGAAGTTGTTGATGAGCTGAAAAGAATAACAGGCATGAACCCTGAGATAACTTTCCACCCACTTCCGCAGGACGACCCGACAAAGAGAAGACCTGATATAACCAAGGCCAGAGAGGAGCTCGGTTTCGAGCCGAAGGTTGATTTTTCTGAAGGTTTGAGAAGAACATTTGAGTGGTTCAGAAATGAGGTGATGAAGTGATAGATAAGGTGATAATCCCGGCAGCCGGTCAGGGAACGAGGCTCAAGCCACATACCCATACC
>QMZU01000121.1 GCA_003663345.1 Candidatus Aenigmatarchaeota archaeon
ACGGACTGATCACGTGCTGCTGCCGGGCGACCATCCCGGCTTGCCCCTACGCCGGGTCACGGCACCGCTGTGGAAGGTTCGCATTCAGATGACCTATAAGATGCTGCCCGATTTGGTGGAGCTTCCACCTGAAGGGGTGCGCCGCTACAGCGGCTTCATTTACATGCCTGCCGTGGTGTCCGGCCAGGGAGCGGAGCTGCCCGTCGCCTTCTGCATGATGGTTAAATACCGGGTGCACAGCTCTGTGCAACCCGTGCTGACGCTCTTCAAGGATGGTCAACTGATAGGCTACCAGATGGCCGGTCGTACCCGTCATTTCTCCCTCTACCCTCGCCTGGCGGCGGACGAGGCGGGGAACCTGCACCTGGCGTGGGTAGATCAGGCCGGCCTGGGTCTCTATGAGGTCTATTACGCCACCACGGCGGCGAAGGCCAGGGCTCAGCTCGATCGGCTGGACTCGACCGACATCCTGGTGGGCATAGTGGACACCGCCTGGGGCATGCTCTCTGGCCTCGCGTTGATCCCCTTGTTCATCCCCATCCTCTTCGTGCCCCTGATATGGGTGGTCTTGTACTATATCGTGGGCCGGGGGGATGATTTGCGGGAGAGGCGAGCCCAGATTGTCCTGCTGGTAGCCGTGGTCTTGTATCTGGGCGGCAGGTTCCTGCTGCTAGGGCCGGTATTTAACACCGCCCCTCTGCTGAGGCACATGCCGGCTTGGCTGGCCCCGGCGTGGCTGTGGGGGCTGCCAGTGTTGTTGCTTATCCCGGCCGCCCTGGCGCTGGTCCTTTACATCCGCCGGGCCGCTCGCCCTTCCTTGTTCATCGGTTTCTTCATCTTCACCCTCACCGACGTCCTGCTGACTCTAATGCTCTACGGTCCTGGCTTCTTTGGAGAGGGGTAGACGGGCAAGGGACAGGGGAGCAAGAAGCAGGAAGCAAGGAGCGGGAGGGGAAGGGATTCCCCGAGATGGTTTTGCATTTCGGAGCCTGTTCGTGTATACTGATATCAAACCTGGCATATCTTGAACCATATTGCCTTAACCAGGGCAGGTTTCCGGATGATCGCTCCGTGTCCGGATGCTCCGAGGCCACCAACACGTTACTTTATCAAGGAGATTCCCTTAACCAGGAGATAAGCTATGACGGTTGCAGAGAGAATCTACCAACATGTGCAGGAATTGCCCTCTTCCTTTCAAGCGGAGGTGCTCGATTTTGTCGAATACCTCCTGTTAAAGACCAAGCGCAAGGCCGCATATCAACAAGAAGGAATCACCTGGTCAGATCTGTCCTTGTCCATGGCTATGCGCGGCATGGAAGATGAGGATACACCTGACTACTCTATCGCTGATTTGAAGGAAGTGTTCTCGTGAAAAGAGCAGGGCAGATCGTCCTCTTTCGTTTTCCCCGAGCTGATTTGATGCGGGGAAAGCTGCGTCCGGCTTCGAATTGGACGCCTCGCCGTTGTTGAGGAAGGAATGCTACTTGGCTCGATAGGTGAAATCAGCTCAGAAAGATTGAGACGTATCAAGACCAAGCTCGCAGATTGGATTACAAAAGCCTAGTCGGGTGTTTTAGGCTCAGAAGCCTTCGGAGGGAATCTCAGCTTGACATCGTTAAATTTGGCTCTGAGCGGGTCCGTGACCCGCGAATTTGTGTATACTAATTGCGCTGAATTTTGATCCTGTAACCTGAAGCCTGGAGAGGAGAAACCAAGGTGGTTGTTAGAACAAGAGCCGTCGAAGCGACGGGGACGATTGATGTCCGGCGTCAACTTGTCTTGGATGAACCGTTACCTGTTGTTGGCCCAATCCGGGTTCGCGTCATCATTCTGCTGCCTGGAGAAGCCGATATAGACGAAATGGAATGGCTTCGAGCGGCAGCTTCTAACCCAGCCTTTGATTTCTTAAAGGAACCCGAAGAAGACATCTACACGCTTGCCGACGGGAGACCGTTCTATGACCAGGGGTAAGGTGGTCCTGGTGCCCTTTCCCTTCGATGACCTTTCGACCACCAAGGTGCGCCCGGCGGTCTGCCTGACCGACCCCATAGGCCCGTATCGCCACGTTATCCTGGCCTTTATCACCAGTCGAATACCGACCGACTTGGTGGAATCGGATGTGGTATTAGATGACAGCCAGTCGGACTTCACCACGACAGGGCTGCGGGTGACCTCTACGCTCCGCTTGCATCGTCTGATGACGGTTACAACGGCACTGATTCGGCGGGAGCTGGGAGAACTATCGCCTCGGATGTGGGCTGAAGTGGCTGATAAGCTGCGGAAGCTGTTTAGTTTGACATAGGAGGCGGAAATCATCCCTTCAGCCTTTGACCTGCCGCTTCTCTGCTCAAGGAGCCGGTCATGAAAGGCGTCTCCTTCTCCTCATTCGTAGCGCTTGTGCTCCTCCTCTCCCTCGCTGGGCTGCTCACGCCCTCCCCGGGCCAGGCCCAGGAATTGCTCAGCAACCCAGGCTTTGAAGACGGTACCACGGGTTGGATTTCATACCCCTCCACGACCATTTTTGACATCGTAGGCCCGCCGTTGGTGCATAGCGGGCTCAAGGCTGCCTCGCTGACTAAAGATCACACCAAAACGGGTTATGCTCTCATTTACCAGGAGGTAGCCATCACCGCAGGGCAGTACTATATCCTCAGCGGCTGGGTTATCTGGAACGACGAGTGGCTTTCTAACGTCAAGCTGCGGCTGAAATGGCTGGATGGCTATGGTGGGACGCAAATCGGCAACACCATCGAGGTGGCCGCACCCGACCGCAGCGCCAATTGGCAATCGCTGACCACTGGCCCCGTGGCCGCGCCGTCGGGGGCAGCCGTCGCTCGCGTGGAATGTTATACCTATGTTAACACCCCCGATCCCGCTACTCCCGCCTACTTCGACGACCTCAGCTTCACCGAAAGCCCCGCACCGCAACCGGATCTGGTGAAGCTCAATGAGTTCCTGCCCGCACCCAGGTATGTGGACTGGAACGGCGACGGCAACACCAACAGCAACGACGAGTGGGTCGAGCTGTATAACTCCGGTCCCACAACCATCAGCCTGAGCGGCTGGAAGATCGAAGACGCCGCCGGTCACAGTTATGGATTGTGTGCGGGGAGCATCGCACCGGGCGAGTTCCTGGTCTGCTACCACAATTTCAGCCTTAACAACGGCGGCCATACCATCAGACTCGTTGATGACGGCAACAACG
>QMZU01000122.1 GCA_003663345.1 Candidatus Aenigmatarchaeota archaeon
ACTATGCAAAATGGACGGGAAAAGGCCCTTTCCTTTCACCTCATATTGCCGAAGCCTGTTCAAACTTTACTGAGGTAATCTTCGCTCTTTCCGTTCTCGATCTTCCTTTTAAGAGCGGTAAAAACATAATAAAAATCTCAGACAACACCCTTACCCTCAAGGCTCAAACCCCTCTCATTGTCTATCATAAACAGATCGAGCCTGCAAAGCCTTACGAAGAGGAGATCCCTGTGTTGGTAAGCCAGAACTTCTATCGCTACGGGGAGCGCTACAGAAGGGAAGGTGGAAAACAGGTGGACAACTTTATCAAGGGAGATTTCCTCATCCATACCCCTTATGGCTGCCAAGTCGTTGTGACAAATCCTACCTCTTCAAAGCAAAAGCTTCAGATTCTCCTTCAAATCCCCGAAGGATCTATTGCTCTTCGTTCAACATTTGAAACAAGAACGATCACAGTGGAAATCGATCCCTACAGAACTTGGACAACCGATTACTTCTTCTATTTCCCAAAGCCGGGAACCTATCGTCATTACCCTGTACATGTCTCAAAGGATGAGAGGTTTGTTGCCTCAGCCAAGCCCAGGATTTTCAATGTGCTTCCTGAACCGAAGAAGGTGGATAGAACCTCTTGGAGTTACATCTCCCAAGTTGCCTCTGAAAAAGAGGTCCTCGATTACCTTAAGAAGGCGAATTTAAAGGAAATCGACCTTTCCATGATCGCATGGAGGATGCAAAACAGAGACTTCTTCAAGAAGGCGATCTCCCTTCTTAGAACTCTTCATGCATACAACCATGTCCTTTGGTCTTACGGTTTTAAGCATAACGATGTTCAGACAATGCGGGAGTTTTTGGAGCACTCAGATTCCTTTCTCTCCCGCTGCGGTCCTGTGCTTAAAAGCCCTCTTGTTGTAATAGATCCTGTTGAGAGGAAGGCCTATCAGCACCTTGAGTACAAGCCTCTAATCAATGCAAGGGCCCATCCTTTGGGAGGTAAGCACAGGATTCTTAACGACCGCTTCTACCTGCAGTACAAAAAGCTTATGAACATTCTCTGTCATGTACCTAAGCTTACGGACGACGATCTAATGAGTGTTACCTATTATCTTCTTCTTCAGGATAGAGTCTCCGATGCTCTTAAGTTTTTCAGGCGAGTAAGGCCTCAGAATTTATCTTCAAAGCTTCAGTACGATTACTTTGCAGCGTACCTTGCAATGGCGACGGAAAACCTTAGGCTTGCCCGCCAGATAGCGGAGCGTTATTTGAACTATCCGGTTCCGCGTTGGAGGAACCTTTTTGAAGAGATGAGAGCTCAATTGGACGAAATTGAAGGCAAGGCGGGTCCTAAGGTAGTTGAGCCTGAGAAGAGAGAACAGGTTCAGGAGGCTCTTGCAGCTTTGGAGGCTTCCTTTGATGTGAGGCTTGAGGGAAAGGAAGTTGTGGTGACCTACCAGAACTTGAAATCTCTTCGAGTAAACTACTACCTTATGGATCTTGAGCTTCTCTTTTCGCGGAATCCTTTCATGAAAGGTAAGGGAGGAGAGTTTAGTGCAATTCTTCCCAATGAGACAGCGGATCTTAAGCTTGATCCTAAGAAGCGGACCTACAGGTTTAAGGTTCCTGAGGCTTTCTCAACAAAGAATGTGCTTATTGAGTTTGTAGGCGGCGGGCAGCGCAGGACTATTCCTTTCTTTGCAAACGAACTTTCGGTTCAGATCATAGAGAATTACGCTCAGCTTAGAGTGACCCATCTTCGAACGGGCAAACCGATACCGAAGGCATACGTAAAGGTGTACGCGAGAATGAAAGACGGCAAAGTGAGATTTTACAAGGACGGCTACACCGATCTGAGGGGCAAATTCGACTACGGATCCCTGAGTACGGACGAGATCAAGAAAGTGGAAAGATTTTCCATTCTCATAATGTCGGAGAAGGCAGGCTCTGTGGTTAGGGAAGCTTCACCACCTCCAAGGTAGGGGCGAATTCCTAAAGACATCTCGCAGTTAAGCTAGCGTTTTTCTTTCGGACCGCCCAGCACTCCTCCTTGTGTTGCAGGCTGGGCTCTGGAAAAAATCGACCCTTTGGAGCATGCTGGAAAGGGTGCGAAGCAAAGGGCAGAGAATCTACAAAGAAGGCCTGCAAGAAGGAGGAAAGACATGAGTCGCTCTCAAAAGACTTTGTCCAGGCGGTCCTTTCTTGCTTTCGGAGCGGGTGCTTTCGGTGCCTATATAGGTGCTTCCACGGTTTCCACTCCATGGGGTATTCCAACAGGAGAAAGACCTACTCGCCCAAAGAACGTTGAGGTTCTTTACCCTCGCATGCGTGTTCCTGTTTCCTTCTTCATCGATGATTCGACGTGCCTTGTAAATATGGGATATTTTTGCATGCCCCAATTCGCAGAAGCTTGGCCGCACAGAAAGATCTATCACAAGCCTTGGAAGACGTGGCCGAGGGAGATCCCCGATAGCTTTCTCAGGGAATTTGGTGAATGGTGCACTGAAAATGGGGTCAAAGGGAAGTTTAGTCTTGTGCCTTACCCTGCATTGGTAGGCTGGCTTGATCGGGAGCTTCCGGGGTGGTCCCACAGGGAGCTTTTAGACAGCCTTAAGCTTGTGCGTAACCTTATGCTCCCGAACTGGGACATTCACCCGGAAATGATCTCCCACACTCGGGTAATAGATATTCGAACCGGTCGTCCCATGGAAGAAATAAGCTCTGCCACTATGGAAAATTCATATCCGCAGAGTGAGAAGAGCGTAGATGAGCTTGCCTCTTACCTTGCGTATGCCCTTCGAATACTGAAGAATTGCGACATACCTTGTGAAGGTATCACAACTCCGGGCGGCTTCGGGAACAGAGTAAAGTCCAATCTCTCGTTGGCTGTTTATGAAGCTGTAAAGGATGTGTTTGGAGCCGAAATACCCCACTACTTCAAGTATGTCTCCGACCCTGGGCAAAGCACCGAGCCTGTCCTGGAGCATGTGAGAGGCCTCAAGAGCGGAACCCCGAAGCTCACCGTCAATCTTCCAGCTTCTACGGGTGACTGGTTTGGGGGTTGGGACGGCGACAGAGCTCCCGAGCCTTGGCGTTACGCAGATGAGGACGGTTGCTCAGGCAGAATGATCGATCTTATTGAGCGGGGAGAGGTTGCGATTATGCTTTGCCACTGGCCCGGGCTTTATTCACACGGAACCAAAAAAGGCTTCGA
>QMZU01000123.1 GCA_003663345.1 Candidatus Aenigmatarchaeota archaeon
CAATGTTATCACACCCATACATAAAGAATATACACCAATATACCAAAAAAATCAACCCCCATATACCTTTAGGCTTAATAGGGACGGTGCGTGGCAGATTGGACACCTCTTCACACACACCAAACACAACAGCTTGACCCCCAAAACGATACAACTCCACACCACCCACAAAAATCCAAAACGCAACGCACCGTCCCTACCTAACCTTCAGCTCCCTGAGTGCCTTTTTCATCTTTCCCAACCATTTCCCCATAGCAGTGGAGATAGCACTCCCCCCATCTATACCAAACTCCTTCACCCCACCAATAGTCCTACTATCCACCACCCGCTCAGTGGCAACATCATAAAGCTGATACCCCCCCCACACAGTCCCAGTCATCATCCCCTCTTCACCCTCCACCTTCGTACCGATATTGAAGATCAAAAGATAATCCAACCCCATCTCCCTATACTTCTTCACATCCGACGGTTCTTCCCCCAACACCTCATTCAACTCCACCACATCATACCCCAACTTGCTCAACACCCCCCTCGCCTTTGTAATCACACCAGAAGGCAACGCCATAGCTTTCCCCTTCCTCCTATACAACCCCACCACACCTATTGCCTTCTTCTTCTCCAACACAATCTCACAATTGGGTACACTCCCCTTATATTTCAACAGTGCCTCTGCCTGGTCTTCGGGTATATTCATCAACTCAAATATATCTACCTCCACCTTAATCCTGTGTCTAACCTGTTCTACACTAACATTGTCTATCCTGATCTGTGCCCATCCATCCCTATCCGTCCTCACCTTCTCAGCAAGGTCCACCTTTCCCTCCACCACAGAAACCCTCAATGGTACACCCACAGCCTTCACTCCATCATCCCTCTCAACCCTCACTCCCACAATACCCTCTACCTTCCCACCCGGCACAGAAAAATACACCACCTTCCTATCCGGTTCAACCTCTATACTCCTCAATGCCTTGTTGAGTTTCTGATCAATGGCACTCCTCAATTCCTCCTTCACCCCATCTGCCCGCTCCCTATACACAGGCAACCCCCCAAACTTATCACACACATTGTAGTACGCAAGTAAATAGGATCTCAATGCGCCTGCTACATCCCCCTCTTCCCGCAAACTATCTGCCCTATCATACGCCATAGTAACCAACCGCTTCCTCTCCTCCAACTTCTGCCTCTGCTCTGCATCATACTTCTTCCTATCCATCCACACAAACACATACACATTCTTAGCAGAAGAATCCACATAGGTACTCTCCTCAAACATCTCTCCTATATCTATCAAGCCATCTGTGAACACCTCCACCTTTTGCCTGTACCTCTCCTCCACCTCTTTCCCCTTGATATTGCACTCCATCTCCACCATAGATCTCACCTTACACCTAATATCAGAAACCATATCCCCTATTGCCTGAGATTCAGCCAATGTGTATGCTGAATCATACGGCATATCCTTGAAACTCTGTACAGCCCAGCCCCTGTAATATTTCCTGTTAGTATCAAACCTAACGATCTTCTGTTTGGAGGCACGCCCACCTCTCCCATACAAGCTCACAGCCAAAACCAATATCATAAAACCCAATAATACCCTGCGCATAAACCCCTCCTTTATTCCAAAGTTGCAGAATCTGTATCCAATTGGGAAGCATGCTTAAGGGTAGATACGGAAAATCCACCCTTTCCGACCTTCAATTTTACCCCTTCACTCAAAATCCAACCCTCCCCAAGTCCCAAGCTCACATCCCCAATCTCCACCAATCCACCACCCATATTCACAACTCCAACCCTACCCTCCACATTCACAAATACTACATCCCCCAACTTCATCTCCTTCTCCACAACCTTGGGCAACTGGGCCACGCTCTTCACAATAAGCAAATGCAATCCCTCACCAGAGAATAATACCCCACATATCTCCTTAGGGGAAGACACCATACTGCTGGTCATAGTCTCTCCTCCCCAATCCTCCATACCTTCTCCCTTCATAATCTCCACGGTCAAATTCAACTGCTTCCCCAAAGACAAAACCTCTCCCCCCTCCAGTGCAATCCTCTTAATCTGCTCCCCACCAATATATGTACCTTTCTTACTAATATCCTCCACAATCACATCCCTATCCTTCAAGGTAACCACAAGATGACGCCTGCTTATCTTCCTGTAATCCGCAGGCAATGGTAGATCCGGTCTATTCTCCTGCTTCTGTGAAAATCTCCCCATCACCACCTTACTCCCTGCAATCACCCTAAGCACAGTCCCATCCTGAGCCACTATATCCACAGGTGTAAGGGGAGGAGGAAACTCAACCCCTTCCACAGAGGGCAAGATCCCTTGAGCTACCTTCTTCTTTGCCTGTTCAATCTTCTTTTGATAAGCCTTCTTCTGTTCCTCCTGCCTCTTATACTCCAACTCCTTCCGTGCAGTCTCTATCTTCTTCTTCACAGTAACCACTTCTGGGGTAGAAAGTTTCATTCTCTCCATCTGTTGCAAAATCCCCTCCAACCCCGCATAATTATTCTGGGAAAGGTACTCCTCTGCCTTCAAACTCAACGCCCTACCAGCCTCTGCCATCTTCGCAGATTCCTTGGAAAACTCCCCACCAAACACAATCTCCATCCTCGCCTGAAGTTCCTGTAATTCCGGATGGTTGGGCGCATACTGAAGGGCTTGCTCTAACCTACACACAGCAGATACATACTTCCCTTCCTTCATCAAATCCTCCACCATTACCACCACCTCATCCACATCCCTAAGCATAGCCCTCTTCTTTGCAGACGCAATTACAAGGGAGAAAAACCACCCCAACAGTATCAATCCAGCCACCGCCCCCACAACCACCAATACCATCCTCTCCTTTCTCTTTCTCTCAAGGAGCATCTTATACTCATTCCGAATATTCTCTATGTAGGAAGGTGGATACAAAAAGACCACAGAAGAATGCACTGTGCGGTTGGTTCTACTATCCCTTAACACAAGTTCCAAAGAATACTTACTCCCCTCCCTCTTTAATTCCCCTTCTACCCAATACCTTGCCCTCTCCCACTGTGGACGGTCCCCATAAAAATTCTTCCATGCAACACTCCCCTTCCTCCCCAACTCCTGAAGATACTTCCTGTGTGCCTCCACCTTCTCTGCATTCATCTCCACCAACTTAATATCCTTCTTACACAGATAATCCCACACCACTGCACACAC
>QMZU01000124.1 GCA_003663345.1 Candidatus Aenigmatarchaeota archaeon
ATAGAGCCGAACATATCTTCAGGATACCTGGAAATCATCAATGGCGCGAACCTGATATACAACACAGGTCTCGACAGACCAAAAACGATGGAGTTCAGAGCCAAGTGGCTCAATGCGGACCGGTACGTTCAGACAGGGTTCATGCTCGACCAGCAGTACGTTCAGGACCAGGATAAATCCATTCTCGGCTCGATAGATACTGGCAATTTCCGCGCGGAGTCATACGAAGCAGGTTCAGGCCAGGGAACGAATATCGATAACACATATCTGGGTTCATTCCACACCTACAGGATAGAATGGTCATCATCTGCCTCAAACTTTTATGTAAACGGTCTTCAGGTTGCATCCCTCGCAGCAAGGGTCCCTTCCATAACCCTTTATCCTGCCTTCAAGTACAACTCAACCGATTCCCTGAACAACCTCACGGTTGACTGGGTGAGGGTCTGGGACGATGCAACCTCAACACCGATACATCAGGAATCTGGTTACTTCCTCTCAAACACAACCGCGACAGCGCGTGACATAATCTCGGTGAAGCCGACATGGGGGTACACGAAACCAGCCACAGGCTCCCTTTCCCTTGAGGTAACAGCAGATGGAACACACTGGTATAACATAACGGGTTACAACCAGTCCACATTTTCCATACCTGGTGAAGGGCAGGGAAAATCCCTCCAGTACAGGATAAACATCTCAACCACCAACACTTCGGAGACACCTGAGGTGGATTATCTGTACCTTGAATACACGGAAAAAATAATCGATGCCGTGCTGGAAATAAAATGCGATGGTCAGTTCTGTAATCAGACAACATACACAGAAGGTGATGTCACGAACCTGAACCTCTACATAAACAGAAGTGGAACGGTTGAGATAAACGGGACAGCAGGATTTGTTCTCTACAACAAGAACACCAGCGCGGTTGAAGTCGAGTGGACAAGAGAGGTCACAACACCCTTTTACAACATAACAACGAAAACCCTTCCGAGAGGATTTTACGTGGCGCGCCTCAACTTCACATACAACAACGGAACCCAGAACATCACTGAAAATGTCTCCGAGGAGTTCGTTATCAAGGGATTCAGAATAACCCTTTCGCTTGACTCAAATACCTACTACCCGGAATCAAACATAACCGTAGAGATGAACGCCTCTGACCAGTACGGTCCCATGGAGCTCTATAACTCCACCAATTTTGCGACCTATGCCACCATAACCGATGATCATGGAAATACCTACACCTATTTTGATTTCCAGCAGCCCTATAACGGAACCTACACCTTCAAGATACCCGCCCCTGATGATGCTGGAACCTACACATTATACATAAACGCCACTGACCCGAAGGACACAACACAGTGGGACAGAGAATCATCCTCATTCCAGCTACAGACACACACTCTAACGATAAAAGTCAGGAGAACCGGTACAGCCATAATCCCAACAGACCCGGAGACCAGAACCACCACATCATCTTCCACATCATATCAATCTTCAGCCCTCACGAATAACTACATCTGTGCCCAGAATCCCTACCTGTCGGCGCTGATACAGTATAAAGATTACCTCTACGAGGTCGGCACGGATCAGGGGATTTACATGAACAACCAGCTCCACAACGGAACGATTTACATACCGATAACAAAGGGCGGGTGCGATTCTCTAAAAGATAGGATTGACATGTTTGAAGATAACTCGATATTTGACCAGATAAATCCATCAGTATCATACGGGTTCAAGGAGAAACAGGAGGTTTTCGTGGGACTGAACTACGACTCCATATACATCTACGGGAGCGCTGATGTGAGAAGCGGAAGATACAACCTTATACTCAGAAACAACGGAACCGACAGCCAGGGCAGAATACTTATAACCGCTTATTTAAAATAAACACATATAAGTAAATAAAAACAAAAATTTAGTGGTGGAGCTCTTGGCATTCCCTGGAAGAAAAGGAATATCCCCGCTCATAGCAGCAGTACTGCTGATAGCATTCACAATAACTGTGGCAGCGGTTCTCGCAACTTGGGCGAGCAGTTTCGTTAAGACACAGACCCAGACGATTGAGCAGAGCGCTGAACAGACCGAGTGCACCAAAGCCAATCTCAGAGTCGAGGAGGCTGAATGGGACCAGGCCAATTCGCAGTTGAATGTGCTGGTCCTGAACATAGGAGATGTGGAGCTCTCCAAGTTCAAGATATACATATTCACATCAGCCACACAGTTCACGGAGGAAACACCCTCGAACAGCGATGATGTTCTGGCAAAGGGTGATTATGGAAGCTTCTCGGTGCCCATGAGCTCAGAACCGGTCAAGATACAGGTCATAAGTGACACCTGCCCTGTTGAGGCCAAGTATACCTGCACATACGTTTCAGGGCGCTTCATATGCTGATTTCAAGAAAAGGAATATCCCCGCTCATAGCAACCGTGCTTCTCATAGCCTTCACCATCACTGTCGCATCCATACTGATGAACTGGGTGGTGGAGTGGCAGAAGTCCGAGAAGACCTCTGTCACCGCAACATCCGAAACCTACAGGGAGTGTCGTTTCAAAGCGCTGCGCGTGAAATCGGTCACGTACAACTGCTCGGTTGAGGGGAGACTCCTCGTGGAGATTGAGAATATTGGCCAGGGTGACCTCAACGGTTTTGTGGCACAGGTGATTTATCAGAACAACTCGGTATCCAAACTGATACTCGAGCCGGACCTAACCATAAGGACGGGTGATGTGGATTTCCTTTACAATGATTCCCTCTTCTACCCAGGTTTGTCATCACTTGAAATCTCCACAAGCGACTGCCCTCTCACAACCAAACAGAGTGTCCAGGTCAATGAGATAACAAAGTGTTAGGTTTTAAAACCTTGGGCACAATATTTAACCATGTATTCTAAAACCCTCCGCTCCATCTTTGAGAAGAAGGGGATAAGCATAGGCGATTACATAAAGATATCTTGGAAGAGTAAGGAGTATCAAGGCATACTCATGCCAAGACCCCTCGGAGATACCAATTCCATAGTTCTGAAGCTGGATAACGGGTATAATGTTGGTATAAGGTACAGATCAGGGATGAGGATAGAACTGATATCAAAACTCAAGAAACCCAAGAAGAGAAAACTGAAAATGAGGAAAGACCCAGATAAACCAAACGTTGTCATACTGGGAGCAGGAGGAACCAT
>QMZU01000125.1 GCA_003663345.1 Candidatus Aenigmatarchaeota archaeon
AAGTGCGGTATAACTGGCGTAGAACTCTTATGGTCCTCCGCTCCCCGCCGAGAAGAAGCAGAATCATCCCATAATCAGTCTGTTCCCCATGTCAGACCGATAAGGGATGAACAGGCCGGCCTAAACACATTCACGTGCTTATTATATATCATTGTGGGGAACGCTTTACCTGACATAGGCCAACCTGAAATTATTATGTGAGGAAATAATATTTAAAATTAATCTAACTCGTTCTTCCGACTCAACCCAAAAGAATAATAAACTCCGGGAGAAAGATTATTTTGATGAAATATATTCGCGATACACTCTATGGCTTCATAAAGCTGGATGGAAGGTTCATAGATTTGATGGATACGCCGGAGTTCCAGAGGTTAAGAAGGGTAACGCAGCTCGGTTTCACCCCTATTGTGTATCCCACAGCAACACACACCCGTTTTGAGCATTCCCTCGGGGTCTTTCATCTTGCCTGCGAGATGAGGAAGAAGTTTGATACAGGTGATGATTTTCTGGCAGCTGCCCTTCTTCATGACCTGGGACATGTGCCTTTCTCCCATGCAGCAGAATGGATAATGAAGAGTGCGATAGGAAAGAACCATGTGGATATAACGGTTGAGAGAATAAAATCAATGGAGGGGGTTCTTGAGAGAAACGGATTTGATGTGAAGAAGGTATGCGAACTGATCAGAGGTAAGGGAAAATACGGCCAGCTCCTCTCAGGTGACATCGACATAGACAGGATGGATTATCTTGTGAGGGATTCGTACTACACGGGCGTGGCTTACGGCGTGATAAATCCTGACTCGGTTATAAGGCGCCTCAGATTCAGAGGGAATGTATTAGGGGTAAACCTTTCTGATATACACGTCGTGGAGTCACTGCTGGTTGCGAGAAGCTGGATGATGCCGGCGGTGTATCTTCATAAGACCACCAGAATAGCGAATTCCATGTTCTCAAGGGGTTTGATAGAACTGATGGAACATCTGGATATGGAGGAGTTCTCAGAAGGAGATGAGCATGATGCCGTTCGAATCTTCAGAGATTCATGTGGTCTTCCGTCAGAGCTCTGGAAGCGCATAGAAAATAGAAATCTGTACAAGGAAGGTTTGAGGCTGACAAGGAAGGACTTCTCCTCCAGGGAAATCGGGAAGGTGATAAAGTTAAGGGCTGATCCCTTAAGGTTCAGAGACATCGAAAACAGGATTGCTGAAGAGCTGGGTTTGAATGAAGGTGAGGTCCTTCTGAACATACCAGAGAAGCCGGTTTTCATGGAGAGTAATCTCATGGTCCTGGATGAGAACAAAAAACTTGAGAAGATTTCAAAGATAGTTTCTGGAATAGTTGAGAGTGAATGGAACTACTGGTATGTGGGTGTTTATTCCAGAAAGGAGAGGAGAAAACTGATCGGCAGGAACAGGGAGAGAATAAAGGAGTTGATACTCCATGGTTAGGAAAGTCGTCATAATGGGAGCGGCAGGAAGGGATTTCCACAACTTCAACATCTTCTTCCGGAATAACAAACACTACAGGGTCGTTGCTTTCACAGCAGCGCAGATACCGAATATAGATAACAGGAGGTATCCTCCGGAGCTTGCGGGTGAACTATATCCGGAGGGAATACCCATTCTTTCGGAAGAGAAGCTGCCCCGACTTGTAGAGGAAGGCGTATCCGAGGTCTTCTTCTCCTACTCGGATGTTTCCCATGAGTATGTGATGCACAGGGCATCCCTTGTTCAGAGTCTCGGAGCATCCTTCACACTTCTCGGGCCGAAAGACACCATGCTTGAATCAAAGAAGCCCGTGATAGCTGTCTGCGCTGTAAGGACAGGCTCCGGAAAGAGTCAGACAACAGGAAAGGTAGCAAGGATTCTGAGAAAGCACGGTGCGAAACCTGTGATAATCAGACACCCGATGCCGTACGGAAAGCTTGTACCTGTTCTTAGATTCGGGAGTGTTGAGGACCTAGATAGGAACTGTTCAACCATTGAGGAGAGGGAGGATTACGAGCAGCACGTGGAGGACGGCTTCACGGTCTTCTCCGGTGCGGATTACGAAGCGGTTCTCAAAGAGGCGGAGAAGGAAGGTGAGGTTATTATCTGGGATGGCGGAAACAACGACATACCGTTCATAAAACCGGACATGCATATAGTTGTTCTCGACCCGCTCAGAGCAGGAGATGAGAGAAGATACTATCCGGGTGAAACGAACTTCCTCATGGCTGACCTTTTCGTTATAAACAAGATGGATTCCGCCGAACCCGAGCAGAAGAGCGAGTTGAACCTGACAATTGAAAGGTTCAGAAAGGATGTGCCTGTCATAGAGGCGGAGTCCAGAATAATTGTGGGGAAGCCAGAGGCTCTGAAAGGTAAAAGGGTTCTTGTGATCGGTGATGGTCCGAGTCTGACGCACGGAAACCTTCCCTTTACAGCCGGGTCCATTGCTGCGGAGAAACTCGGGGTGGAGATTGTTGATGCAAAGGATTTCGCGGTCGGTTCGATAAAGGAGGTTTTTGAAAAATACCCGCATATAAGAAATGAACTGCCAGCCGTTGGATATTCGAAAGAGGAATTGAAGGACCTTGAGGAAACGGTGAATAATTCAGATGCCGATGTGATTCTTCTCTCAACACCTGCGGACCTCGCCAAGGTCATTGATTTAAAGAAACCTGTGGTGAGGGTCAGATATGAGCTGGAAGAGATAAGCAAACTCACCCTTGAGGAGGTTATTCTCGATTTTCTGAGAGAAAACGTTAACAGTTAACAAATATATACTTGTGATACGAATAATAATCATGGAACTCAGATGTGATATATGCAATGCAGTGATAACCGCGGATAACATCGGCTTCGTCAGCAACCCTCTTGAAGGTGATAGAATAGTCAGGTGCAACAAGTGCCACAAGATTGAGAAAAAGAGAAAGAACTCAAGTTACATTCTCCTTGATTAGGTATAACAGCCGCCTCCGGCGGCTGCTTGATTAATTATTTTTTAAAGAATGACCAAAATAATTACATGAGAATGCGCCTTCTTGAAATAAATCTCAGAAAAAAGAGTTACGAAATCCGTGAGTTAAGAAAGAACTGGACAGAGAGGTACCTCGGCGGAAGGGGTCTGAATGCCAAACTCATCCATGACGGCTCAGCACTGGCTGAACCCTTTTCTGAGGAGAATGATATAT
>QMZU01000126.1 GCA_003663345.1 Candidatus Aenigmatarchaeota archaeon
GTTCTTCATCTCAACCCTGTTTCCTCCATCCACCGAAACATTCACGTCACTTTTCATGGATGCTTCGCTCTTGAAATCATAAACTCCCAGATACTCGAAAATATTCGCTATCTTCTGGAGGAATATTCTCGCCTCTTTTGGATTCTCGATATCCGGCTCCGTGACTATCTCACAGAGCGGTAACCCGCTCCTGTTGTAATCCACCAAAATATATTTGGCCGAGGTTATCCCCCCTCCCACATGAACTATCTTTGCAGGATCCTCCTCTATATTTATCCTCCTTATCCTTATCTTCTTCTTGTAACCGCCAAAATCGACCTCAACCCATCCGTTCTTTGCAATAGGTATCTCGTATTGTGTTATCTGGAAGTTCTTGGACATATCAGGGTAGAAGTAACTCTTTCTTGAGAAGATGATTCTGTCAGCTATCTCACAGTTCAGAGCCTTGGCTATCTTTATGGCCATCTCTATCACACTTCTGTTCACTCTTGGTTTGCTTCCTGGCATCCCGAGACAGGTCTCACAGACCCTTGTGTTTGGTTCGTCACTGCCAGTGGTGGGACATCCGCAGAATAATTTGGTCTTACTCATCAGCTGAAGATGTGTCTCCAGTCCTATCTTTATCATTTTCACACCTCTGGGTATTTCACATCTCCTCTCAATGATTCATACATGGATGCAAGTGATATGATTGGGCCCTCCTGGAAATGGTCACCTATGATATGGAGACCAACGGGCATTCCCTTGCTGAAACCAGAATTGATCGAGAGATGAGGTAGACCTGCAAGGTTTGGAGGAACGGTCAGCCTGTCCATCTGGTAAACCTCCAAAGGCTTTAACTTCTTTATCTCATCGAACCTCGGTGCAATCATCGGCATCGTTGGTGCCACTATCAGGTCAACCCTTTTGAAAACATTCCTGAACTCCTGAATAACCTTTGTCCTGACTTTGAGCGCTTTCATGTAGTACTGGTCCCTGTATCCGGCCATCCTTCCATATGTCCCGAGAATTATTCTCCTCTTTGCCTCCTCTCCGAAACCCTTTCCTCTGACCCTTGAAAAGTATTCATTGAAGTTACCCCGGAGCTCCTCATGAAGCCCGTATCTCATACCGCAGAACTTTGCAAGATTTGTCGAGGCCTCGGCTGTGGCGATTATGTAATAAGAGTAAAGGGCAGCATCTGTCAGCGGAAGGGAAACCTCTTCGTATTCAACACCTTCTCCTTCCAGTTTTTTGATGGAATCCCACACAACCTTCTCCACACCCTCATCAACGTTTTCGAAGTATTCCTTTGGTACACCGACCTTTCCTTTGAAATCTTTACCAATATATCCTGTGTAATCCTCTTTCTCACCAATACATGTCTGGTCCCTGTTATCTCTACCGGCTATGATTTCCAGCATCAGTGCAACATCAAATACACTCCTCCCTATCGGGCCTATCTTGTCAAGCGAGTTCCCGTAATCTATCAAACCATAACGCGACACAAGCCCATAGGTGGGCGTCAGACCGACAACACCACAGAAACTTGCAGGACAGCTTATGCTTCCGCCTGTGGACTGTCCTATGGCTATGTGGGGCATGTTGAGCGCGGCCGTCAGTCCCGCCGCACCACCACTGCTTCCTCCACAACTCCTTTCCGGGTCCCAGGGGTTCTTCGGAACTCCGTAAGCGCAGTTGGTCGAGAATGTCCCGAAGCCGAACTCATCCTGAGATGTCTTTCCGATTATGATGCCTCCACTTTCCTTTATCCTGAGAGAAACGGTTGAATCGAATGGAGGAACGTAACCCTCCAGTATTCTTGAACCAGCAGTTGTCTGTACCCCTTTAACGCAGATGTTATCTTTGATGGATACGGGCAGCCCCTTAAGGATACCGCCCCCTGTTCCAGCCCTGGCTCTACTTATGAAGAAGTTGAACCTCTCAAGTTTTTCCAACTCCTTCTCGAGCTTCGAGTAATCGTAATCCTTTCCACTTTCAAGAAACTCCTTAACGGACATACACATCAGATTATATCATGAACCTTTAAGAAGTTTTCAAGGACCAGTTCCCCGTCCCAACCCATTTCAGGGTGGAACTGCACACCGTATATAGGTCTTCTCCTGTGTTTGATCGCCTCAACCCTGCAGTGGTCTGATGAGGCCAAGAGACTGAAACCAGGTGGTACCCTCTCCACACCCCACTTATGACTCTCAAAAGCTTTGAAACTCCTATCCAGTCCGTCAAAGATTGGGTCTTTTTTCACGACCCTCATCTCCCTCTCACCTTCCACCTTCTCACCGAGATTGAACAACCCCACACCAAAGGCCCTTGATATCACCTGATGACCGAAGCATATCCCCAGAACAGGAACCTTGGATTCCCTCACAAGCTCCATCTCAGCATCCAGGAACTGTGAATAGACTTCCCATCTCCATGGAGAGCCGGTGAGTATCAGCGCTGAGTGCCCGTTCTTTATGGATTTCAGCACCTTGGGGTAGGGGGGATACACACAGAACTCTACACCTCTCTTCTCCAGAAAGTTCAGAATCTGCCTGATATATCTACTACCATTATCCACTACTCCTATCAAGGAGGTCACCTCACACTATCCGAGGACCTTTGAAGAATCCATCTTCTGTGTTTGGCGAGTTTGAGAGTGCCTCCTCCTGACTCAAAGGTTTTTCGGGGGTATCCTCTCTAAACACATCCTCAATCTTCACAGGATGAAAAGAAGGCTCCAGACCGTCTGTATCAACATTATCCAGCTCCTTGAACGCCTCGAGGATGCTCTCCAGATCAGCGGCGAAGCGCTCGACCTCCTCATCACTCAGTTCAAGCCTTGCCAGCCTCGCGACCTCTCTAACCTTCTTCTCATCCATAAGATACCTATCTCCTGAGAGAATTTAAAATTTTCTAAATTATTCCAGCATTTCATAAACAAGGTTTACAACTCTTTCGGTTGCCTTTCCATCAGTATAGAATCCCCTCTTCTTTCCTCTCTGCGAAAGTTCCATCCTGTAATCCTGATCAAATATAAGTCTCTCCAAAATTCTTTCTATTTCTCCATGATTGTAAACCGGAAGAGTGACTGCGAGGGTGTTCGTTATTAAAATATCAGCTGTTTTCAAACCCGGCTGCAGAGTTGTTGGAGGTTTCTCGAGATATAATGGATAAACAAGCA